>CALGNA010000121.1 GCA_937958795.1 uncultured Bdellovibrionales bacterium
GGTGCAAACAGGCGATAGAATTACTGAATATTATGATTCCATGATTGGTAAAGTCATTGTTTGGGGTTCCTCAAGAAAAGAAGCCTTAAACAGAATGCTTACAAGCTTAAAACAAATTACTATCTTTGGCATAGAAACAAATATTAATAATTTAATCGCATTTTTATCTTTAGACTCTATACAAAAAAATGAACATCTCACTCAAGACTATGCCAAACTTCAAAAACAAGTTGAAATTTTTTTAGAAAAAAATCTTTTAGATTATGAAGACCTAAAAAAAGCTATCCTCAATGAAAACTGCTCTTCTTCCAATCTAAAGCTGGAAACTACATCTAATGCAAATACCCAATCATCTAACCGAAGTGCTCCCCATAGCTCTTGGAGGCAAGAATGGTTTCGAAACTAGACACCAAACCTATTGTAACAAGCCATCTAACGTCTAAACACTATAAAGACAAAGAAACTCTCTGGGTTCACCATAATGGTTTTACTTATACTATACCTGTTAGCAACAAACTCTATGATGAGACAGCTAGCTCAAGTGGTGGTGGATTTAAATCACTGCTGTTATCTGAGTTACCAGGAAAAATATTAAAAATCTTTGTCAAAGAAGGTGATATTGTGACCGCAACGGATCCCTTAGTTTCTATGGAAGCCATGAAAATGGAACATAGCTTTAAGGCGGGAGCTCCCGCTAAAATTAAAAAAATACATGTCACTGAAGGCCTACAGGTTGCTCAAAAAACTAAACTCATTGAGCTAGAAGCTATTACAGCCACTGAAGCCTAACTTTTTCAACATAAATGGAAGTCATAACTTATGATTAAAAAATCACCTGTTAAAATTGTAGAAGTAGGAGCTCGTGATGGGCTTCAAAACGAAACCCTCACAATGACTCCACTTGTACGAGCTAAACTTGTTGAAAAACTTTATAACTGTGGACTTAAAAAAATTGAAGCAGGTGCTTTTGTCTCTCCTAAATGGGTTCCACAAATGGCTCATACAGATAAAGTTTTAAAACAACTCTCTAAAAAAATTCCAGACATTGTGTTTCCTGTCCTTGTACCAAATCAGAGAGGTCTCGATTTAGCAATTCAAAACAACTGCAAAGAGATAGCCCTATTTACAGCTGCGAGTGAAACATTTTGTAAAAAAAATATAAACTGCAGTATTACTGAAAGTCTCACTCGATTTGAAAGTCTTTCTAAGCAAGCTCTTAAAAAGAAAATAAAAGTTAGAGCCTACATTAGCACTGCCTTTGGCTGTCCCTTTGAAGGAAAAGTAAAAACTTCTAAAGTTGTGAGTATGACTCAAAAACTCTTAGACTTTGGATGCTATGAAGTTAGTATTGGAGATACCATTGGTGTTGCTACTCCAGGAGACGTGTCTCATTTATTAAATAAACTTCTATTAAAAATAAATCCTAAAAAAATTGCCATGCACTTTCACGATACAAGAGGCTCAGCTCTTGCCAATGTCTATGAAAGCCTAAGACAAGGCATTAGAACTTTTGACAGTAGCTTAGGTGGCCTTGGTGGGTGTCCTTATGCCCCTAATGCACTTGGCAACCTAGCAACTGAAGATCTTTGTTATATGTTAGATCAAATGGGGTTTAAAACGGGTGTTAGCTTAAAAGAACTTTTAAAAGTAAGAAGCTGGTTTGTTCCTAAAATACAAAAACCCTTACTTTCTCATTTAGGACAATCCGGTATTCCACACTCTGGAATTTATAAAATAAAGTAGTAACTTGATAGCTTCTTAGGCCACTTAAAACATTCTATTTTTCTAGAAAATTATTATACAATTATAATTTATTATGTTATCGATATCAGCTACTGATAAAAGGCTACTTTACTATGACCAATTACATTTTATTTACTTTTGTATTTCTACTTTCAGCTATATCATATTCTAATACAGAAATACTAAATCCTTTTGATTATGAAACTAAATCTGTTTTTTTAGACTATTCAGATCTAAAGAAAAGTAGTCATTTAAAAAAAATAGAAAATCAGATTAGAACTAAGCTAATAAAATATTATACCAACAAAGAAGAACCGTCTTTTTACTCTAAATATATTGGGTTAATGAACCAAGAGACCTTTAGAGCAACTCTTCCATACTATTTATTGGGAGAAAATTTAGAAACTAAATTTAAAAGTTTTGAATCTCACTTAGACTATTTTTTAGCTCAAACAACATTACTTGTTCTTCCCATTAAGTTAGCACTTGAATTCAAGGAACTTACAATACTCAAAAGAAGAGACTTGAGGCATTCTATTCTTTTTATAAATGCAGCGCTTCCACAATCAACTTTAAATTACATTGATATCTCAGAGTTATTAAATGAACTTAATATGTCTTTAATTCTTCCTATTCTTACGTCTGATGAACTTCAAGAATATGAAACAAGAGTCTCTTTTTACAAAAGCAAAATTGATGAAGCCAAAAATACAGCAAATTCCTACATAAATAAAATAATTGCACTTAACTAGCTACTCCATAAATTATACATTTTTTTGGTATGCTAAGTATAGTCCTTTTAGAACCAAATCTTTTACAATGTGGTCAAAAATACCTTCCTCTTTAAACAAAATTGCCAAGCCTCCGGTACCAACAATGAGTGGTGCTTCATCAGTAAAGTACTCTTTACTGTATCTTTCACAAATCTCTTTTAAAGCACCCAAACCACCGTAGTACAAACCAGATTGGATGCTAGTAATGGTACTTCGTCCGACGGTTTCTGTTGGCTTTATAATCTCGACAGTTGGGAGTTTTGCTGTCTTTGCTTCAAGTGCCTCCATTGACATTTTCACCCCAGGTAAAATGGCTCCACCAAAATAGTCTTTATTTTTACTAACAGCACATAAAGTTGTAGCTGTACCCATATCTGCCACAATTAAATTTCTATTAGGAAAAAGCTGAACGGCTCCGATCACATTGGCGATCCTATCAGATCCAACCTCTTGAGGGTTATGATATAAAATTTTAAGCCCTGTTTTCACCCCTGGCTTTAAAAGAAAAGGCCTCTTTGAAAAGTACTTCAACCCACAGTTCGTGATGGAATGAATAAGCTGTGGCACAACGGAGCACACGGCTATACTCTGAATACTTTGCCATTCAATCTTGTTTTGACTTAAAACATTTCTTAAAAAAACACCCAACTCATCTGATGACAACGAATGACTGGTTGTTTTTCTAAAGTGAAAAACAAGTTCATCCTTTAAGAAGACTCCACCAAATATTTGAGTATTTCCAACATCTAAACATAAAATCATAAGACTTCTCCCAGTTTTTCAGTATTAGATCCTATAACTGTGGAGGATTTATTAAAATTCTTGTTATGACTTTTATGCTCTAACTTTGAACTTACAAACTTTTTTAGATCTAGACTAAATTCTTGGGCCCACTTATCTAAGCCCTTGTAGGTTTTTATCAATTTTTTATTTTCATATGCATAAAAGGGTCGGCCAGGAAAAGATTTTTCTTCCAAGCGATTGAGCACGACCCAATCCACAGCCTTTTCATTAAATAACTTATTTACTGCTTCTTGCTCAGCATTTTTTATGTCAGGCTTAGTCTTTCTAATAAGCTTGAAGCCTACAACTGTTGTGTCTTTAAACATTGATTTTTTTTTAATCTCACTTAGAT
>CALGNA010000122.1 GCA_937958795.1 uncultured Bdellovibrionales bacterium
GCAACCAAGCTCGTAAAGTTTGTCGGTTGATCAAGAATGTTAATTTGTTTTTCAGTCCAACTTTCTCCTTTGTCGTTAGAAAGAAAAATCATATCATCATCAGCAGTAATTAAATTGCCATTTGCATACTCTAGAACATGAACTTCAGAGCCAAGCTTGTTCCAAACGGACCCTAATTCTAAACCAATATATCCAGCACCAATGACAATGAGTTTTTTTGGAACAGGGCTGAGGCTCAAGGCGCCAGTAGAGGAAACAACCCTGTCTTCATCTATTGTAACTCCAGGAATAGAGTTAGGAACACTTCCTGTCGCAATAAGTGCTTTTTTAAAAGAGATAGTAGCTTTTTTGTTTTCTTTGTTGGTTATTTCTATTTGAGAAGTTGAAACAAACTTGCCTTTTCCTTGAATCACTTGGACTTTATTTTTCTTCATTAAAAAAGCAACACCTTGAGTGAGCTCTTTTACAACTGAATCCTTTCTTTTAAGTAAAGTATTTAAGTTTAAGCTTACAGTGCTAGTTTCAACGCCGTGTTTTTGAAGCTGACCTTTTTTTGCAGTTGCATAATGTTCTGAAGACTCAAGCATTACCTTTGAAGGTATACAGCCTACATTAAGACATGTTCCACCTAATGTAGGGTCCTTTTCAATAATAGCCACAGAATAACCTAGCTGAGCCGCTCTAATTGCTCCAGTATATCCACCAGGTCCCGATCCAATAACAACAAAATCAAATGAGCTCATAATGCGCTACCTTTTATAAAAGTATTATAAAAACAAAGTGTTTAAACACCTAGCAGAAGTCTGCGAGGGTCTTCAATAGCTTCTTTTACTTTAACAAGAAAGCTAACAGATTGTTTTCCATCAATGATTCTGTGGTCATAAGATAAGGCCAGGTACATCATAGGACGGATGACCACTTCGCCGTTAACTGCAATCGGACGATCTTCTATTTTATGCATGCCAAGTATAGCACTTTGAGGTGGGTTTAAAATGGGCGTACTCATAAGTGAGCCATAAACTCCACCGTTACTAATGGTAAAAGTTCCGCCACTTAAGTCATCCATGCTAATTTTTCCGTCACGAGCTTTAAGTGCATAAGCACGAATTGTCCCTTCGATTTCGGCAAGACCCATGTCTTGAGCTTTTCTTAGGACAGGTACAACAAGACCTTTAGGTGTTCCAACTGCAATTCCCATGTTGACATCATGATTATAGATAACATCGGTACCATCTATAGATCCATTTACTTCTGGGAAGTGTTTAAGTGCATGTGAAACTGCTTTAACAAAAAAGCCCATAAAGCCTAAACGGACATCATGCGCTTTTTCAAAATCATCTTTATACTGTGTTCTCAAAGCCATAAGAGCAGACATATCTACTTCATTAAAAGTCGTTAAAATTGCTGCTGTTTGTTGAGCTTCAACAAGTCTTTTAGCGATGGTCTGCCTTAGGCGACTCATTTTAACTCTTTCTGTTCCGTCAGATGTTGATGTCGCTGATGGAGAAATAGAGGCACTTGTTTTACTCGAACTTGCTTTTGGAGTTTGATCAGGTGTGAGTAGATTTTTGATCCCAGTTTCTTTGGTAACACGTGCTGGAGTTCCGCTTGTTAAGAAAGCCGTATCCATAGTTTTTACTGGAGTTGATGTCTTAGGGGTTGTAGTTTTTGTAGGAGTTAAGGTTGCAGGCTCTGCTTTCTTAGTTTCTGTAGCTTTAGGTTTTTCTGCTTTTGCAGGAGCTTTTGCACTTGTATCAATGATCCCAACGACCGCACCAATGTTAACGGTTTCTCCTGCTTTTGCAGAAATCCCTACTATACCAGCTTTTTCTGCAACGACTTCAACACTTGCTTTATCTGTCTCGAGAACAAACAAGAGGTCATCACGTTCTACGTAATCGCCTGGTTTAACATTCCACTCATCGATAGTGGCTTCTGTAATAGATTCTCCAACTGCTGGAACTATGATTTCAAAACTCATGATGTCTCTCCCTATAACTTGAAACAAGTTTCTATAATTTTAAGTTGTTCTTCTTTATGTACTCGCGGTGAGCCTGTTGCGGGACTACTTCGTTCAGTCCGACCCACATAATAGACGTCTGCCTTCCTTTGGGTGGCTTTTAAAAGACCACGAAGCTTAGGGGCAATATGCCAGTAGGCTCCCATGTTTTGGGGTTCTTCTTGTGCCCAAACAATTTCATTAGCATCAGGGTAGAGTTCTAAGCTCTTAATTAAATGTTGTGATGGTGTAGGGTAAATCTGTTCTAATCGGATAAGTGCAACTTCTGTCTTTCCATTCTTTTCAATGACTTCTTTTTGTTTAGCTAAAAGGTCATAATAAAGCTTTCCTGAACAGTAGACTAAGCGTTTAATGTTTTTACCATCTTTTAGGTTTGGATCAGTGATAACTTCTTGAAAATGACCTTCTGTTAGGTCTTTTTTAGTAGAAGTTACCTCTGGGTGTCTTAACAAAGACTTCGGAGACATAATAACAAGTGGCTTTCTAAAATCTCTTTTCATTTGTCTTCTAAGAACATGAAAAAGTTGAGCTGGTGTTGTTAGGTTACAAACCTGGATGTTTTCCTGCGCGCACATTTGTAGAAAACGTTCAAGCCTAGCTGAAGAATGTTCTGGGCCTTGCCCTTCGTACCCGTGAGGTAGCAAAAGAGTTAATCCGTTCATTCTAAACCACTTAGACTCACCACTTGTAATAAACTGATCAATAACGATTTGTGCTCCGTTGGCAAAATCCCCAAACTGAGCTTCCCAGATAGTTAAAAACTTTGGATCTGAGATTGAGTTTCCATATTCAAAGCCTAGAACAGCCATTTCTGAAAGATTACTGTTGTAGACACAAAACTCACTTTCTTCTGGGTTTAAGGTAGATAAGGGAGAGAACGCTTCCCCTGTTTGAGAATCAAAGTACTTGCTATGTCTGTGAGTGAAGGTTCCACGAATGCAATCCTGACCGCTTAAACGAACGGGTGTATTTTCTAGGAGCAGGGATCCATAGCAAAGTAACTCTGTTAACCCCCAATCTAATTTATCTTCATTAAATTGCTTTTGTCTCGCATCAAGTAGTTTTTGAACTTTAGAATGCAGCTTAAAATCGTCTGGAACAGTAATAAGTGCCTTCATGGTTTTTTCCAGGTTAGCAAAACTTGTTTTAGTCACAGTTGGTTTGTTGAAATCCTCAGCTTCACCTTTTTTGAGGCCTTGCCAGTAGCCTTTAAATGCAGACGGTTTAGGTTTTTCTGGATTATTTCGGCTGTCATCAAGGATTTCTTGTAGCCTATCTGTTTCAGCTCTAAATGAAGTTTTAGAGTCATCTTCTGTAATGACCTGATTTTCAATAAGTTTAGCAGCATACTGAGTTCGGGTCGTTGGGTGTTTCTTGATTTTTTGGTACATTAAAGGCTGTGTAAATGCGGGCTCGTCACCTTCGTTGTGTCCAAATCTTCTGTAACCAATAAGATCAATTAAAACATCTTGTCCAAAAGTTTGCCTGTACTCAACGGCTAATTCCATTGCTCTGTTTGCTGCTTCTGCATCATCAGCGTTTACAAGTAAAATAGGGGCTTTAATAGTTTTAGCGATATCTGAGGCATAGCGCGTACTTCTTGAATCGCTAGGGTTTGTTGTAAACCCAACTTGATTGTTTAAGATGATATGAATAGAGCCGCCCACTTTATAGCCATCAAGTTGTGAAAGCTGAAAGTTTTCACTTACAACACCTTGGCCAATAATAGCGGCATCACCATGTATCAATATAGGTATGACTTTTTTTCTCTCTTGAGTATCTTTGATACGCCTTTGTTTAGCGCGAACCATCCCACAGACAACAGGATTTACGGCTTCAAGGTGACTCGGATTAAAGGCAAGAGAGATATGGCAGTTGTGACCTTGGATATCTCTGTCAGCAGAGTGGCCTAAATGGTACTTAACATCTCCATCATAATCAGGAGTTACTCCCATTTTTCCATCAAATTCAGTAAAGATCATTTTAAGATTTTTACCCATAAAGTTTGCTAAAACATTGACTCTGCCTCTGTGAGCCATCCCCAGCACATACTCAGATATTCCTAATTTAGGACTCATCTGAATAGCTTTTTCTAGCATTGGGATCAGGGCATCACAGCCTTCGATAGAAAAGCGTTTCATTCCTACATAGCGTGTGTGTAGAAATTTTTCTAAAGCTTCTGTTTTTGTAAGGGCATCTAATGTTCTTTTCTTTTCTTCGTGGCTAATGATGGCAGATTCAGTTTCAAGTCTTTTTTGAAACCATGATTTTACTTCTGGCTCACATCCTCCAAGTTGGACAGTAATGTTTCCGCAGTAAACTTTCTTTAGGTGTTCAACAATTGTGCCTAAATTTTGATTTTCAAGACCTAGTAGGGATTGGACAGAAAATGCTTCGTCGAGTTTATCGTCTAGCCCATAAGACTTTGGCTTTAGTAAATCAGGAAACTCTGGGTTTTCAAGATCTAAGGGGTCTAAAGTAGCACCCAGGTGACCATAATCTCTGTAGGCTTGAATAAGTCGAAAGGCCTGTACTTCTGCTGTGTGAGAAGTATCAGTTGAGGTTAACTGGGACCCTGAAACAAACTCCACACCTTCAAAAAATTTTTGCCATAATGGATCTACAGATGCAGGATCTTGTTTGAAGGTTTCGTATAAACCCTCAAGAAACTCCATATTTTGACGATTTGTATAATCTGTGGATTTCATGTGTAACCTCTTGAATTTATGATCTTTCCGATTTTGGCTTTAACTCAAGCATAGCACATAAGAACATAATGCAAAGCACAAAGAATACATAAACCAGTAAGATCTTCAGGTCTTCAGGGGTATTCTGAACTCTCAGTTTTGTCTAGTATGGGGTCGTGAAAATGGGTGATTTTATAGAAAAAAATGTGGTCAGTGGTCTTATTGGAGCAATAAAGATGCTTCTTAACACCATAGACCTTCTTCTTTTTAAGCTTATTAATGGTGTTAGTACACATTGGCTAGAAGGAACACTTCCAACGTTAGCTACGGTTTGGGGGCAGCTTGGTTGTGTTGGAGTCATGTTATTAGTGGCTATTATTTTTTCTAAAAAGAAAATAAGGCGTCTCGGAGTGGTCGTTTTGCCAACAGCTTTGCTTTCAGGACTGATATTTATAGGGGGCCAAAGTTTGTTTTCATCCTTAGACCGCAAGCCACCCTATGAAAGCAAGTTAGCAAACTCTAAAATTAGAGCAGTTAATACATTGAATACAGGGACTATGCCTTCGTTGGCGCCTGTTGTTTTGTTTGTTTTGGGAATGGTAGCCAGTTTTTATCTTCCACTGTTACGGCCATTTTTCTTTATCATTGTATTTTTGCAAGGCTGGTCTGAGATTTATGCGGGACTTTCTTTTCCTCTTGATATACTTTCAGGCTATGTCTTGGCTTGGCTTGTAGCAAAAATTTATCTGATGTTTTTTGCTCCAAAGTTTAAGGGATCCGCAAACGGTTAATAAAAGGTTTTATGATGAATGTTGAAGAAGTGAAATCTAAGAGTATGAGTTTTAAAAAGCTAATCTTTCTTGGCGCTGTTTTTGTTCTTGTTGGATTAGGCTTTAAGCTATTTGGGAATACAAGTAAGACTCTGGCCTCTCAAGATACTGAAATTCAGGCAATAGAGCTGGGTCCATATTCATCACCTTATCTAATTGAAAAAAGAGTAGGTCAAAATATCTATCTCAATTTAGTTGGCCAGTTTCAATCACAGGTGAAGCAAAATGAAACAGTAAGATTTTCTAAAGACGTAGATTTAGAAAGAGTAGTATCACGTCACCCAAGCTTTTTAATTGATTATAATTCTAAAAATTACAGTATAAGTTTGAGATTTTATGAGAAAGAAGGGGCTCCACTCTTAAAGAATGACGGAGAGTTAGTTTTTCGATGCAGAGTGAACAATGAAGAAGGTCCAAGTCGTCAGTATTCATGTGAAAGACGGAAAAATGAAATTAATTTTTCAAAATTAGAAAATGGTGAAGTAGACTTTTTAGAAAGTTTATATAAAACACCAGGTGCCTTATAACAGATAAAACTTTATGTCCTGTGTCAGTTAATTTTCATAGCCTCTGTTTTTTGTTAAACATTGTTATGAAGAACATTATAACGAAATACACAGTAATAAATAATTCGGCTATGCAGTTTGTTGCTGTTTTTTCTGTGGTAGTCTCTATCACTTTTACTATCCCGGCTTATGCTCAATTTATGCCCTTTAAAGGCAGCTGCATTGATCCTGCAGTTTTTAGTGAAGTTGTTTTTGATCTCATTGACTCAGGTAGTGACGTTCATGTTTATGAAGCCCAACTGGAGGATTTGGTAAAGGGCCCTCTTGTATTAATCAGAAGTCTTTCTCAGAATATTGAAAATTATGCCAATTTAAACTTTTTAGGAAAAGAATATATACGATCTAATGTTGTTGAACTAGCAGAGAGAAATATCCCAATAGTTTTAGCTAACTCGATTGAAGATTGTCATAAAACGAGCTTGCAAAGTGTAATCCGTGATAGAAACAACGAAACAGCCATATATTTTCAAAAAAAAGTATATGAGTTAACAGGAGTAAGGTTTTCAAGAGCACCGGTCCTTATTATGTCACCTCGAATTACTGAAGTGAGTATCATTCATGATGCTTTTGTGATTGAAGACATGGAGTCAGGTAGGTTGGTAGCGTTTGAAGAAGACGTTGCTGAAATGATGTTTAGATATAGAGTGAGTGCTTTCCCAGAAGCTTTGATGCTTGCTAGAAGTGGGTTAAGTTTTGTAGCAGAGACTTCTTCTTACCATAGGCAATTTAATTATATTAAAGAGAATAATGTTACTGTTGATCCAAGTGAAACATATTTAAATTCTTTTTATGATGTGAACATGGGTGCTTTGTCACGTGTTGGTTTAATAGCTCCTGACTTAAATCGTTTAATTGGTCTCTTAAGACAAAAAACTAGAGATGGTGAAAGTACAAAGTATCAAGACTTTGCAGAAGTTTTTTGTAGAGTTATTGAGTATTATGTCACAGGAGATCTTTCTGCTGATTATTTAAATTATTATTTAAGCTCCTGTCATATAAGTGATTTAAGATATAAAGAAGATAAGGTTGTGTACTTAGGTGATATTGTTCGCCCATATTTTAAATTACATGGAGATGAAGTAAGTGAAGTTTGCAAAGAGGCATATGAGTCTGCTGAGTCTGATTATGAATTAGATAGAGAGTACTTTTATAGTCTCATAATGGATTTATCTCACTTTGCTTATCAACATGCATTGCCTTTTAAAGAAATAGATCAAGACTGCTTTTTGAAGCTTCAGCCTTTATTGATTGGAATTGAAGATCATTTTTTAGAACTAGCACAAGACTATGGAATAATTGAATCTAAGATTGCTAATATTTGGAGAAGCCTATAGGGCAGGCAAGTGTCGGTTTTTATAGGAAAATTCAGAGAAGATAAGCGCAAGAAAAGAAAATTCATGAATCTTCATGAATAATAGAGAGATAAAATCAAAAAAGTTTGTCACTCAAATTGATGAAGCTGTTTTAGAGGACCTTAAAGAGTTTACAAAAAAACAGATCAAAGTATTTCAAAAGTCGTCAATGAGGCTGATAAGGGCTAGTAGTTGTATCGTTTATTAAAAAACTCTCTAATCAGCTTCATAGCTTCCCCAAACAGAGTGTTTTCAGACTCTTCATCAGTATTAGATTTTAGACCAAGATGAAATTTAAAATATCTTGCAACACTATTAACTTCTAAATTTTCTAACTGACTTATATGAACAAGTTTTCCAATTTGAGTTGGATGCACGACAACACCTTTTTCATATAGTCCAGATGAAACTAAGAGTAACATCAGTTCAGAAAGCTTTGCTCCTAAAGCTGCTACAGCTGCATGGCAAGGTCCAACTAAAAGATTTGGTGGCATTAATAAGTCACCAGCATCGCCAGTCAGTTGTCCATCTTGTGCGGTACAAGCATCGTTGTGTCTTTGGTAGGCTTCGGCTACTTCCCTTTGTTTAGCTTCTACTTCTTCCGGAATTTCAATTTCATCAAAAAGAATATTAAGATCTGAAGCCGAGATTGTTTGATTGCTTTGTTGATTCCATAAATCTGCTATTGCATTTTTTGCTACCTCGATTCTTTCTTGAGATGAGTAGTATACTGAATCCTTAAAGTTAATTGCTATGTCACGGCCATCAGGTGTAGATAAAATGACAATGCCTCCTGTTGCTAAAAATGCTCCAGCACACAAAGCAGGTCCGCCGAAGCAAGCTGCTAACACTGGATTAAAAGACTGTGCTCTAAGGCTCAATAAGCTAAATACAAGTAATAAAAAGAGCACTTTTTTCATCGAATCACTCCAAGTAAAAGTTATTAGAATTTTTTTTGCATTAATACATATAAATATCAAACTGTTAGACACCAAAGATATGTCGGTAAAGGTGTTTATTAAGCCATTAATATAGAAAGAGTCTTATTCTTTTCAGGCACAAATTAAAATGCTTAAAGGCTCAGGTTGCCCCAAGGGCTTGATTTTATTGTCTTTTTGTTGTTTATATATCTAAATAATAGTTGACTCTTGAGCCAGACTACATATTTCAAACCTACATTTATTCAATAAAGAAGTCATGGTTTTAATTCACAGGCTTAAGCAGTTATGTCTTTTGGGTTGAAAAATAAAAGTATTTAAAGTTCTTTAGTGTCCAAGGCCTTAGTGAATTCTGAGTTCGTCAGGACTTAAATCTAAATTTTATCCAACATAATTACATCACTGTAAATTTAAATTATTTTGTTCTTAGATTTAAACAAAAGGAAATCTAAGATGTCTACAAAGTTCGAAAATGCAGTTGAGTCATGCAAGAAGCAAATGAAAAAACACAAAATTAAATGTGATGATAATTTTTTTCATGGTGTTGCAAAGTCACTTGGTCCATCTCTTTATAATAAAGATGCTAGCTTAGTTGCAGCTTCTGATAAAAAAGAATTAGAAACGATTAAAAAGAACTTCATTGCTAAGAAGTTAAAGGTAACTGGACCAAAAGCTGATAGTGCTATCCAGTATGCTGTTTTAAAATTAGGTCACTCTAATCGTTTTAAGCAAAGAGCTGTTTTTTATTATTTAATTGCTCAGAAATTAGGTAAGCAAAGTGCATTTAAAGCTACAAAAAGAAAAGCAGCGTAAGGGCAGTTAAATTTTGATATAAGGAGTTGCATTTATTGAGCTCTAATCAAAAAAAGCCGACTTATGAGTCGGCTTTTTTTTTGAAACTATTTGGTCTTTCAATAAGACAATATTTGGTTTTACTTTTTTGATAAAAGCTCTTTAATTCCGCCAATTGCAGATAGAGAAGAGGAAGCCTCGTAAGGGATAAAGATTTTATCTCCATCTTTTTGAGTGAATTTACTAAAGGCGTCTAGATAACCAATAGCTACAAGGTATTGAGAGGCCAACTCATCGGACCCACCCAAGGCAACTTTAATATCTTCAATGGCTTGTTTTCTAGCAGTGGCAACACTTTTAATAGCATCAGCTTCACCCATGGCTCTCTTCATCTGAGAAACTCGATCACCCTCAGCAAGGTTGATTTGTTCTTCTTGTTCACCTTGCGACCTCTCAATACGTGCTTGTTTGTCACCTTCTGCCTCTAAGACCTTGGCTCTTCTTTCACGCTCAGCCTGCATTTGTTTTTCCATGGCAGTCTGAATATCAGCAGGAGGTGTGATGTTCTTGATTTCCACGCGGTTGACTTTTGTTCCCCATTTGTCAGTTGCTTCATCTAGGATATGCTTTAATTTTGCATTAATAATATCTCGAGATGTTAGGGACTCATCTAAGTCCATCTCACCAATGACGTTTCTTAAAGAGGTTTGGGCGAGCTGGCTTACGGCGATA
>CALGNA010000123.1 GCA_937958795.1 uncultured Bdellovibrionales bacterium
ACAACACCCCAGTGAGGTTCAGACTTAAATCTAAACTGAGTGAGAAACATATTAAAAGCAGCAAAATAAACCTTATCTGTTTCTGTATATGCACCCTTAAGGCTATGCATCCACTCAGACTCTTGATCTTGCGGCTTTAAAGTGAGGCTACCATCTTCAGTGGATATAGATTCAAAACTTGACAGCTCTTCACTCACTCTAATACTCCCATAGACATGACATCTGAAAAATGGCTTGGAAATCCCTATTTCCCAATCAGCCAACATTATAAGCAGCTTTTTGGCGAAAAAGTCTATAAAATTCCTGTAACCACAGTAGATGATTGTCCAAATCGAAGAGGCCTCAAAGGCATGGAAACCTGTATCTTTTGTGATGTCTGGGGCTCAGCAGCTCGTGCTGAATCTATGGACATGGACCTTAAAGAACAGATCATCAAATACAAAGACCATATTGGTAAACGCTTTAAGGCAAAAAAATTCTTAGTCTACTTTCAGGCCTATACAAATACTTTTGAAAAAGCTTCTATCCTTGAAAAACAATTTGAGGTCGCAGCTGAGTTTGAAGATGTGGTGGGTTTTGTTGTTGGCACTCGCCCCGACTGCCTCTCCCCAAAAGTTATGGAGATCTGGCAAAAGTACCACGAGAAACGCTTTGTTTCTGTAGAACTTGGAGTTCAAACATTTAACGATAAAGACCTTGAATGGATGAAGCGCGGTCACACGGCTGAACAGTCCCTAAAGGCTATCGAACGTATACACAAAAATACGGATGTTGATTTAGGTATTCATCTTATGTTTGGTCAGCCAAATGACACTAAAGCATCTATTATTGAGTCTGCAAAAATATCAAATGACTTGCCCATTTCAAACATTAAGCTTCATAACTTACATGTTTTAAAAAACACGCCGCTTGAAAAAATATACAATGAAGGGAATTTCATCCCTATTGAACGTGCTGAGTATGCAGAATGTGTTGAGCTTTTCCTAAGTCATCTTAGACCTGATATTGCAGTCCATAGATTATCTGCCTTGGCTTCGCGATGGGATGAGCTTGTTGCACCAGCCTGGGCAAAACAAAAAATGGAGAGCCATCAGTTTATTATCAACCACATGAAAGAGCTGGATTCTTTTCAAGGTAAGTTTCATTAGTTTATTATTTTAAAAATCAAGGTCTAATTCTTTAAAGTTTTGAATCCAATTTACATGTGGAAGTATTGATTCAAATACTCCACCATAAATTTTAGCAACAAATTGACCATCTAACATATATGTTTCTATACCAGTATACTTTGATACATCTCTGTACTGATCTTCTTCGGAGCTCCAAGTAAAAGTAGAAGTAACTTCACCCTGAACAACACCATAAAGCACGGGAAATTCAGTACTAACATTATACACTACTGGACTTCCAGAGAATGCTGGTAAAAAATAATTCTTAAATAGAGTCTGATTTTCTGAGGCTGGTAGATTACTTTTAAATTGAGAATTATCTCCCGAATCACAATCTCCCCAAATATCACTATAATTTAACAACTCTGGACTCGTATAATCTACTGACACAGCAGAAAGCTCAAAGCTTGGATCCTCTCCTGCTACTCGAGTTACCGCTATTAACTCATCTGTTTCCAACTCTCTAATTTGATCTCGACTAGGCAAGGCAACTTGAGAAAAACTCCTAAGAAACTCTAAATCAGGATCAATACTTATCAATGCTATATCTGGCAATACATAAGATTGAGAACTTGTGTACGCATTTTGAAAATTTTTATTGCCAGTTACTTTTGGTCTAGAAATGTAAACTTTATCAGGCCAAATTTTTGTATATGGCTCACTATAATCTGAGTAAGGATCATTTATATATAAACTTCTCGGATCAGATTTTGAATTTTCTAACTCGATGACTTCACCCTTAACAAAATTTTCTAATTCATCACTCTGCTTAATAATATCTACTGCTGAATGAGAATTAACTAAAAAAATTCCGCCCCCTAAGTACACTGCACTAAACCTAGAAATCCCATCACCCATTTTAACTGAGTATGAATGTTCCTTTTGCAGAGCTCTGCTTTTTTCATAGTACTCTTCTCTAAGATTAGGGTCAGTAGGAAGCTTACCATCACTTAAAATACGCGTACTAGGAGTTAAACACTCATCAGGTGTTATTTTATTTTGAGCATTGGCTTCTAAACATAATAAAAACGAAACAGACAGAATAGCTAAAGAATTTTTCATACCTATTCATACACAATTTATTTAGATTTCTGCTATTTATGAAGTTTTTACAACCAACCTAGCATTATCTTCAAACTTTAAAAAGCCCGCTTACGCAGGCTTTTTAGTAACTATTAAATAAATTCAATTAAGCTGTATAATTCAGCTTATGGCAATACTTCAGCTTCTACCTCTTCAGCAGCTGGAGTAACATTCAAAATTCCTTCACACATAAATTCAGTTTCAAAAGGGTAGATCTCCAAGTTCATTGGGTTCCCTTCTTCATCAGTAATCGCTATACTTACTGCATCAAAATCTCCTGTTGTTTTATCAAAACCAAAAGACTCAAGAAGAGCATACAACTCAGGAAGTTGAGTTTGATCTAATACTCCGTCTGTAATGAATAAATCAGGGAAAAGCATAAGAGCATTTGCTACATATCTAAACTCTGAGTAAATAGAATCAGGCTGACCTTTAACTGTAAAATTATCTACAAATGTTGTATTAAAAATAGAAATCAGGGCATTTAATTCTGCAGTTTCTGCAGCATCTAAGTCACCCTGAGCAATAACCTCCTCAAGATTGGCAATAATAGAAGCAGAATCCAAAGGTTCTAGTTCTACATTCACATCATAACCTATTTGATAGCCTTCAGTAATATTACCATCAGCATCTACAAAACCTGCAAATGAAACAAAAGTACCATCTTCTAGCTCCGCATCACCTATAACAAGATTTGAAGCAAATAAAGATGTACATGAAAAATACTCTGCCGCAGACTCTCGCTCATCAAGAACATCTGGTGTAACTTCAACTGGTGTTTGTTCTGCAGGCATTGCTTCTTCTTGTGCAAAACCAAAACTAGAAAGACAAAGTGCTAAAAATAAAACTAAAATACTTTTCATCTTATTCCCTCCGTGGAAAAATGTAGTTAGAGCCTCATATTTATAGTTTAGGACTTTAGGGTCACCCCGCTATTGGTCAATTTTAACTTTTTTTAGTTCTCGCTCGAACAAGATCGATCTTAGCAACTATTTGTTCTAAAATATCTTTAGAAATTTTCAGTTCTACAGCTACATTATCTAAAACGGCTTCCTTTAATTTTAAAATATCTGGATAAGCCTTTATTAAAGCTTCTGTTTTCTTAGGCCCTAAACCTTTAATATCATCTAATAAACTTGCTTTAAAACTCTTGTCTCGTTTAGATCTATGAAATTCAATTGCAAAACGATGAGCTTCATCTCTCAACTGAGTTAAAATCATAAATGAGGGGTGATTTTCTCTTAATGGTATTGGGTTTTGCCTACCTACTAAAAAAATTCTTTCACTTGTTTTTTTAACTTCAGTTTTTTCAAATGATTTTTCTGTTCGAGACTTTGCTATACTTACTAATGGTATTTGGCTTTTTCCAACATCAACTAAGGCTTGCTTTACAGCATTAAGCTGACCCTTTCCACCATCTATCAAGATAAGCTGAGGCTCTTGCCATTCCTTGTGTGAAAATCGCCTTTTTAAAACCTCCCTCATAGATTCATAATCGTTATTCACATTTTGTTGAAATTTTATTTTGTACCTTCTGTAATCTTCTTTACTTGGAACGCCTTCTGTAAAAACAACTTGGCTCGCAACCGTATCAAAGCCTGAGGTATGAGAAATATCATAACACTCAATTCGATGTGGGTATTCTGGTAGATTAAACTTGTGCATAATCCACTCTAGGCCTTCTTCTAAAGCTTTTTCTTTATAGACAGATTTGTCTAATTCTAATTTAGCATTTTTTTGCGCCATCATAATTTGCTTTTTTAGATCTTCCGAGAGAGCCATTCCTACTTGAATTTCTTTCTGTGATCTCTCTCTCAAGACATCTCTAAATAAAACAAACAAGTCTTTTCCTAAATCAAAATCTAACCAGACTTCATCAGGGATTAAATGAGTTGAATAGTACTGGTTTAAAAAACTCAAAACCCATTCATTTTTAGATTCTGTGATATTTTTTTGCCTTATATAATGAGGCTGAATTCCAATGACTCTTCCATCCCTTACATTTAAGAGACACAAGGCTGTTCCATCATCACCTTCATACAAGCCAACAACATCCCTAAATCCACCCTTAGAAACCATAACCTGCTTATCTAAAAGGCTTTTCATACTTTCTAGGCCATCGCGAAGACGGGCTGCTTTTTCAAAGTCCTCATTTTTTGCAGCTTGTTTCATTTTCTTCTCTACTTCGAGAAAAAATCCTGCGTTTCTTCCTTTTAAGAATGAAACTGCTTTTTTTAGTTTTTTATTATAATCCTGCTCTGTTACCTCTTGAACACAGGGCGCATGACAGCGACCAATCTCAGCTGTCATACAAGGTCGTTTTTGGCTCTTCATAAAAGTATCAGAACAATCTCTAATAAAATAAGTTTCATTCAAAAACTGCATGGTCTGCCTGACTGCATAACTGGAAGTATATGGCCCGAAATACAAATCCTGATTTTGCTTCACTCTGCGACTTAAATAAAAACGAGGAAAAGGGTGCTTTTTATCAATATGTATATAGGGATAACTCTTATCGTCTTTTAAACGGATATTATAACGTGGTTTATATTTTTTAATTAAGCTGGCTTCGACCAAAAAAGCCTCAACCTCTGATTCTGTTACAATAAACTCAATATCAAATATTTTTTGCACAAGATATTTAATCTTCGCTCTACCATCACCAGATTTTGTAAAATAATTACGAACTCTTTGCCTTAATCTTTTAGCCTTTCCGACATAGATAACCTGGTCGAGCTTATTTTTCATTAAGTAAACACCTGGATCCATAGGTATCTGCTTAATTGTCGCCTCTAACTTTTCATACTCAGGGTTGCTTAAGACCCAAGCCGGGACATTTTTAGATTTTATTTTTTTAGTTTTATTACCAGAAGAACCATTCATGATTTTACGACTTAGTTGCTAAATCAGCAAACTCTAAGCGTTTAATCTGATCTCTTGTTTGAGCTGCTTTTTCAAAATCTAAATTTGAAGCTTCCTTTTTCATTTTCTTCCTAAGTCGAGTGAGCTCTTTTTCTAACCCACCCTTTTTGGCTTGAATCAATTCAAGCTGATCCTTCAAGGAGACTGCCTTGTCTTCAGGGCGTGGATCATATTCAGAGTCATAAAGCTCTAACAAACCTTCGTTGATCTTTTTAATAACTGTCTTAGGAGTTATCCCATGTTTAGTATTATAGGCCTCCTGTAGCTTGCGGCGATCTTCAGTGACCTTAACAGCTTTTTGAATTGATTTCGTTTCTCGGTCTGCAAACAAAATAACTCTTCCGTTAGCATTTCTTGCAGCCCTTCCTATTGTCTGAATTAAGGAACGCTCTGATCGTAAAAAACCCTCTTTATCAGCATCTAAAATAGCAACCAAGCTGACTTCTGGTAAATCCAAACCCTCTCTTAAAAGATTGATTCCAACAATCATGTCAAAAACACCTAAACGTAAATCTCTTAAAATTTCTGTTCTTTGGACTGTTGTTACATCAGAGTGCAGATACTGAACCTTAAAACCACGACTTCTTAAATAACCCGTTAAATCCTCAGCACTTTTTTTAGTTAAAGTTGTTAACAGTGCTCTTTCATTTTTCTTTATGGTTTCTTGTATAAAAGGAATAAGCTGTTCAATTTGATGAGTCGCAGGCTTTATAATAATCACTGGATCCAGCAAACCTGTCGGTCTAATGATCTGTTCTGCTATTAAACCCCCACACTTTTTAATTTCATAATCAGCTGGCGTTGCCGACACATACATCACTTTGTCTACTATCTCTTCAAACTCTTCAAAATTTAAAGGTCTATTATCTAAAGCTGATGGCAATCTAAACCCATGCTCCACAAGTGTGGATTTTCTGGATCGATCCCCTCGAAACATTCCACCTATTTGAGGAACTGTTATATGGCTTTCATCAATGAGAGTTAAAAAACTATCAGGAAAATACTCTATTAAGGTCGGAGGAGGTTGTCCTTCATTACGACCTGTTAAATGGCGACTGTAGTTTTCAATTCCAGAGCAAAAACCCATCTCTTCCATCATTTCGATATCAAATAAGGTTCGTTTTTCTAATCTTTCTGCTTCTTCAAAACGGACTTGATGTTTTAATAACTGTAAGCGCTCACGTAGTTCATCTCGTATGGACTCAATAGCTATCTCTAAACGAGCCTTAGTCGTAACGTGATGACTCCCTGGATAAATGGTTACTTTAGGAAGTTTTTTTAGTTTTTTGCCCGACAACGAATCTGCCCAATACAGCTCTTCTATATAATCCCCAAAAAACTCAATCCTAATAATCTTAGAGTCTTCATAAGCCGGGAAAACATCTATACGATCACCACGCACTCGGAATGTACCACGATGAAAATCAACATCTGATCGCGTGTATTGAATCCTCAATAAATCCCAAATCAATGCATCTCTAGCAATGCTCTGGTTTACTTCTAAGTCGACCTTAAGCTCATTATAAGTCTCTGGTGAACCGATACCGTAAATACATGAAACACTGCTGATAATGATAACATCCTTGCGCTCTAATAGACTTTTAGTCGCAGAATGTCTCATCCGATCAATTTGCTCATTAATAGCTGAGTCTTTTTCAATAAAGGTATTTGTACTCGGAATAAAAGCCTCTGGCTGATAATAGTCATAATAACTTACAAAATACTCAACTGCATTATCCGGGAAAAGCTCTTTGAATTCAGCATACAGCTGTGCCGCTAAGGTTTTATTAGGTGCAAGTACCAATGCGGGTTCGTCTAATTTTTCAATCAAATTTGCCATTGTAAAAGTCTTACCAGAGCCTGTTACACCCAGTAGTGTTTGGTGTTTTTGACCCTGCTCATAGCCATCATAGAGACTTTTGATCGCCTCTGGCTGGTCACCAGCTGGCTTAAATTTACTTTTGAGATTGAATAGACTCATAGAAATCAGGCTACTAAAAAGTCCTTAAACTTGGTAGTGTCCTGATGAAGTATATTTAGGAGGAACTTTATGGATAGAAGAACCTATTACGACGCTGAAGCTTAGTATC
>CALGNA010000124.1 GCA_937958795.1 uncultured Bdellovibrionales bacterium
GATTGTCAGCAGCTGTAGAGAAAACCTGTGATTTTTTAGTAGGAATCGTTGTGTTCTTTTCAATCAATTTTGTAAACACACCACCTAATGTCTCTAACCCTAAAGATAATGGCGTTACATCAAGCAAGAGAACGTCTCTAACTTCACCTGATAAAACTCCTCCTTGAACAGCAGCACCTAAAGCAACGACCTCATCCGGGTTTACGGAACGATTGGGTTCTTTTTTAAAGAATTCTTTAACAGCATCTTGAACCGCTGGAATTCTTGTTGAACCACCCACTAAAATAATTTCATCTAAGTCTGATAATGAAAATCCAGAATCTTTTATTGCCGTCTCACATGGAATCAGCGTTCTTTTTACTAAAGCTTCAATAAGTTGATTAAACATGGATCGTGATAATTTCATATCCAAATGCTTAGGACCGTTTTGATCAGCTGTGATAAATGGTAAGTTGATCACACTCTCTTGAGCCGTACTTAATTCAATTTTAGCTTTTTCTGCAGATTCTTTTAAGCGTTGAAGAGCCATTTTATCCTGGCTTAAATCAACACCTTCTGCGTTTTTAAACTCAGAAATCATCCACTTCAAAATAACAGTATCAAAGTTATCTCCACCTAACTGGGTATCACCATTGGTTGCCTTAACCTCAACAACATCATCACTGACCTCAAGCACAGATACATCAAAAGTACCTCCACCTAAATCATAAACAACAATTTTTTGATCCGCTTTTTTATCAAGACCGTATGCTAATGCTGCAGCCGTCGGCTCATTGATAATTCTCTTAACTTCTAATCCCGCAATTTTACCGGCATCTTTAGTTGCCTGTCTTTGGGCATCATTAAAATAGGCAGGAACCGTAATCACAGCTTCTGTTACATCATGACCTAGATAATCTTCAGCAACTTTCTTAAGTTTACTTAAAATTGCAGCCGATATTTCTTCTGGAGGCAAAACCTTACCATTGATATCAAAACCACAATCATTATTAGATTTCTTAACAACGTTATAAGGAACCAACTTTATCTCTTCTTGAACTTCACTAAACTGACGACCAATAAATCTCTTTGCTGAGTAAATTGTATTTGTCGGATTACGAACAGCCTGCCTCTTTGCCAACTCTCCTACTAAACGTTCAGAGTCACTTACAAAAGCGACTACAGAGGGCGTTGTTCTTGCACCCTCTTCGTTAACAATAACCACAGGCTTTGAGCCTTCCATTACTGCTACACATGAGTTTGTTGTTCCTAAATCTATGCCAATGACTTTTCCCATTCATTGCTCCTTAATGAAAAAATAATCTTTATGTTTCTATATAATCTAACTTGAGTCTTAAAATTGAGTCGTCAAGATAAGGCTGATACAATTATAGGAACCTATCTCAACTGAGCTTCTTAACCGAGCTCCATAATAGAGCCTCTAAAACAAAGCTTAAAACTACTTGAACCAACCTTTTTTAGAGTCTGCAACCTCAACCTTGCCTCTTTGGGCAATTTCTCGCAGAAGCTCTTCGTCTTTCTTGTCGAGCTTAGTTGGGAACTCAATATCTACCTCCCAGTGAAGGTCTCCATGAGTTTCTGAACTTAAACTCTTAAATCCTCTTTTTCGAACTCTTAAAATGTCCTTAGGCTGAGTTCCATGAGGGATTTTTAACTCTTCCTCACCCTCAAGGGTCTTCACCATAATTTCAGCACCTAAAATAGCCTGTAAATAGGAAATTTTAACTTTTCCAATAAGGTTCAACCCCTCTCTTCTAAAGTCCTTATGTCGGTTTAATCGAATAGCAACATATAGATCACCAGAAGGACCACCTCTTAGGCCGCCATCTCCTTCACCGGAAAGACGTAACTGAGTCCCACTTTCTACTCCAGCAGGAATTGTAACCTTTAATTTGCGCTTTTTCTCCTCACGACCTGCTCCTGCACAAGAATGACAAGGATCAGAGATAACCTGACCCGTTCCTTTACAGCGACCACAGGTTGTAGCCATCGAAAAAAAGCCTTGCTGACGTACGACCTGGCCTGACCCACCACAGTTTAAACACGAAATGGGAGATGACCCAGGTTTTGCTCCAGTCCCCTTACAAGGGCTACAAGAGGTCTCAGACTCAAATTCAATTTCTTTCTCAGCTCCAAGATAGGAGTCTTTAAAACTCACATCCATAAAGTAGCGAAGGTCAGATCCCCTTTGGGGGCCTGTTCTGGATCGCCCACGAGATCGTCCACCTCCAGCTCCACCAAAAAAGTCTCCAAAAATATCTGAAAAATTGTTGAAAATATCAGAAGCATCTTGAAAGCCACCAGAACCACCGAAGCCTCCGTTTACACCTGCATGACCAAACTGATCATACTGCTGCTTCTTACTGGGATCACTTAAAACACTATAGGCCTCAGCTGCTTCTTTAAACTTTTCTTCTGCACTTGGGTCATCAGGGTTTTTATCAGGATGGAACTTCATAGCCTTTTTTCTATAGGCTTTTTTAATAACATCAGGATCAGAAGAGCGATCGACACCTAGAACTTCGTAATAATCTTTTTTGGACATAGGAGTTAATATGAGTACCCCAAAGGACAGGTCAAGGCCTTCCACAAGGCTTTAGCTCACATATTTTAAATATTGAGACTATTCATCTAAAGACTGAATTTTTCTTAAAACTGTTTTTTTGTATTGCTCTGAAGGCGCTGTTTTTAAAAGATCTATCAAAAGCCTCTTTGCCTCTATTTTTTGGCCAGCTTCACTTAAAAGGCTTGCTGCAGCAGTTGCTAACCAGTCTGGACCACCATTTTTTTCAGCTAATCTATAGTACTTAGCTCCAAGCTCAGGTCGCTTTCTTTCAATAACCTCATGATAGCCTGCTCTATATTGCAACAACCAACTATCAGGAAACTCATCCATCCCCTTTTCAAAAAGCTCACTCGCTCCTTCAGGGTCTGTCTCAAATACACTGAGTGTTGTAACCCCCCAAACATATAAAGACTTAATCTTAGGGTTTAAATGTGATATGGCCTTTAATACAACATAGCCCCATCGATCGGAACATGTTTTTCTCTCTAACAAGTGCTTTTGCTCTTTAGCAATTCGATTTTTAAGACCTGAACAAAGAAATCCATCCTGAATAAAAGTCAGCCAGTAGTAGCTCGCTGCAAAATTTTCAAAACCCATCATGGTTGATCTTTCAAAACCCACCATAGAAGGCGCAAATTTAGTTGGTTCAATACTAAGCTTTTGTATATAAAAAATGGAACCCAATAGGGTTCCAAATATAAGACTTAAAATAAAATAGTTTTTTACTCTTTTCACTAAGCTAGCTTAGCATCCAGGAGGTCTTTTTGCAGCATTACCTGCAGCATTATTTCTATCAATATCATCTACAGCCTGAAAATAGGTCTTAGTGTGATTCATCATCATAACATCTAAAGCCGTATCACTTCTCTCAATATTGGAAGCCGCTCGTGCACAAAAAGTAGCAACAGCAATTCCGCCGCCACCGCCGCCACCGCCAGCTAGACTTCTAAATGTATCTGCATTTTGAACGCATGTTGATGTTGCTGTTGCCGCTGCTTGAGTCGGACATACTTGAGACAATCTTCTTCTTGCATTTCCTCTTTCAGTTCTAACTAAACTTGGGTGATTTGACGGGGCCAAAATTCCACCAGCTAAAAATCCTACATCATATCCAACTGTTCCTGCTACTTCAAAACCAACATCTGGTAAACCAGCAAAATACTGTGCAAACTCAGACTTAAAAGCTTGCTCTGCAGCATAAAGTGCAGCCAAGTTAGCTTTTGCCTCAGCTCTTTTAGCTTTTAACTGAAATTTTTGAAAATTTGGAACTGCTATACTCGATAGAATTCCTATAATCACGATCACAACCATTAACTCAATAAGTGAAAAACCCTCTTGAGCTTTCAATTTTTTATAATTCATTTATACGTCCCCTTTTAAAAGCTAAATAAATTTACTGAATTTAATTTTTACCCAAAAAAACTGAAATCACAATGGATCAAAGTCCTGAGTCTCAATTTAATACAAAATTATTCTTATTTACCTAATTCTTAACAGGAATCCGACATTGGGACGATTAAAATTTGTTTGTAGAAGCCTTTTCTAAAACTGTTTTCCAAAAAGAATTTAAATGGATTTGATGGTCTGGATCAATTAATCCACCAACTGGCATACTAGGAAATAACTCCTCGTAACTTCTAACTTTATCATCACCTAGACGCCTGGATACATCCTCTCTCATAACTTCCATTGGATGGTGATAGCCCATAGCACCTACTATTTCAGCAAGTGCATGAAGAGTTTCATAGTGGTAACGCCTGACTCTTTCAGATTTATCTGTGACAACTAGACCTTTGATGTATTTTTCTTTTGTTGTAGCAACACCAACTGGACAATGGTTTGTATTGCATTTCACAGCCTGAATGCATCCAAGAGCTAGCATCATTCCTCGAGCGCTCATAATAGCATCAGCACCTAATGAGAGTTTCGTTAACAAATGAAAGGCCGTCAGTATTTTACCTGAAGAGAATACTGAAATTTGATCTTTGATGCCAAAACCATTGAGACAGTTCACAACAAAAGCTAGCCCTTCATCTAAAGGCGTTCCAACAGAATTTGCAAACTCTAATGGAGCAGCACCTGTACCACCCTCTGCTCCATCAACTGAAATAAAGTCTGGATAGATCTGCTCTTGTATAATTGCTTTACAAATAGAAACAAACTCTTCATGTCTACCGACACATAATTTAAAACCAACAGGCTTTCCTCCAGATAGATCTCGTAACTCTTGTATAAAATGTAATAACTCAACAGGTGTTCCAAAAGCCGAATGCCCACTTGGCGAAATTACATCTTCCCCAATAGGCACACCTCGAATTTCAGCAATTTCTTTTGTCACTTTAGAAGCAGGTAACATTCCGCCCTTTCCAGGCTTTGCTCCTTGTGACAACTTAAGCTCAATCATTTTAACTTCTGGTCTTAATGCGTTTGCCTTATACATTTCTCTACCAAATGTACCATCTGGTTTTCTAGCCCCAAAATAACCTGTACCTATTTGCCAAATAAGATTTCCACCCTGCAAGTGATGCTCACTCACCCCGCCTTCTCCTGTATTGTGAAGAAAGCGTCCTTTTTTTGCCCCAAGGTTTAAAGCTTTGACTGCTGCCCAGCTTAAAGATCCATAGCTCATAGCTGATATATTCATTAAACTGGTTTGAACTTTTTTATCACAATCATGACTCCCAACTAAAGTAACAAGATCTTCTGCTTCTACTGTGACTGGCAACATTGAATGCCTGACCCACTCATGGCCCTCTTTTTCCACATCTCTTTGGGTTCCAAAGGGCTGAGTTTGAAGCTGACCTTTTGCTCTTTGATAGACAACAGATCTGAGTTCTCTAGGAATAGGGCGGCCACTTAAATTACTTTCAATAAAATACTGCTGCAACTCAGGCCTAATGGCCTCAAATAAATAACGGAGTCGACCAATAACAGGAAAGTTTTTTCTGATAGCTCTTTTATTTTGAAACATATCAAACGCAGCTAAAACCCAGAAAATACCAACTAAAATACTAACAATTAAGCTGCTAATCAACCCGCCAAAGTAGCATACCGGTCCAACTATTAAAATAGATAAAATAACTAAAATAGACATAATTTCTTTTTGCACTAAATCCCCCTAAAACTATTCTGACTGTGCCCTAAGAAACGCCGCTTCCTTGCTTCCCTAGTAGCTTTCTCAGCTTATGCAGTTTTCAATGTCAAAAGCCTTTTTTATAGAACCACTTGTATGGGATCTAAAAAAACATTAAAATAGGCCTAATAACAACAAAAGCAACTTGCTTTTACATTACCTTGAGTGAGGTGACTATGGCAGCTTTAGGCCGAAGAATTTTTCTTTTTTTATTAACAAATGCCGTTCTGATGGTCGTCATGTCTATTATCATGAGCTTCATAACATCAGCCTTTGGAATTCCTCCAACCTATAGCACTCAAATTATTTTGTTCTATGGTCTTTTAGGATTTGGTGGAGCCTTTATTTCACTTATGATGTCTAAGTTTATGGCAAAAAAATCCATGAAACTTAAAATTATCCAGCCAAATACAACTGATGAAATGGAAAAGTTCCTCTATCAAACAGTACATAAATTATCCATGAAAGCTGGCATAAAAAAAATGCCTGAAGTCGCTATATACCCAAGCAAAGAGATCAACGCATTTGCTACTGGTCCATCTAAAAACAATTCACTTGTAGCAGCCTCAATTGGTTTACTCGAAGGCATGAACAGAGATGAAATTGAAGGTGTACTCGCCCATGAAGTTGCACATATTACCAATGGCGACATGGTTACTATGACTCTTTTACAAGGGGTTATTAACTCCTGTGTTATGATTTTTGCACGAGTGATTTCTGATATGGTTGCAAGAAGATCCGGAAGCGATGGAGGCGGAAGTTATGCCTTAAGACACGGCCTCTACATCGTACTTAGTTCTACTCTTGGAATCTTAGGCAGTATAGTAGTTGCAAGCTTTAGTCGATTTAGAGAATACAGAGCAGATCGTGGAGGCGCACAACTTGCTGGAAGCGCAAAAATGGTGGCTGCACTTTCTGCCTTACAAAATCTCGTAAGCCAACCCCGCCTAAAGCAAGCCAGAATTAGAACCTCAAGAGGCCAGCACGCTTTAGATACTTTAAAGATTTCTGGAAAACAACGAGGGTCCTTTAAACAACTCTTTTCTACCCATCCACCCTTAGATGATAGAATTCGAAGACTTAAAACAGGATCCTAAAACAAAGATTTTATCCTAGATAAAAAATACATACCTCTATTCTTAAAAGGCCTTACCGACTATGTAAGGCTTTTTTTATGTGACAGGACTGATATGAATGTGCGTTAAATGAATATATGATTATAGGTTTAATGTATGCAGCCGGCACATCTCTTTGTTGGTCTGTTCTAGCTCTCTTTATTAAAAAAGCACTCGTCTTTACTGACTCAGGCACAATTGTAGCCTTTAGAATGCTTTTTGCCTTTAGTTTTTTAGCTCTGTATTATGGTACAAAGTCATTTAAAAACAAAGCAACTCGTCATGAGATTAAATCTGCTCTCTTCCCTATTCCTTGGCTTATTATATTAGCAGGAGGGCTTTTATCCATAAACTATTGGGGCTTTGTCAAAGGCGTCTCTTTATCATCTGCAAGTCATGCACAAATAACAATTCAAACGGGTCCTCTCTTTTTATTCTTAATTGGCCTTGTCTACTTTAAAGAAAAAGTCTTCTTATCTCAAATTATTGGAAGTCTCTTAGCAGTCCTTGGCTTTGTATTTTTCTACAAAGACCAAGTACATCTCTTGGGCTCAGAAACAAATGTCTTGCTAGGTACACAATGGATTATACTAGCAGGCATTACGTGGGCTTTCTTTTCCATGATTCATAAAATTAAAAGCAAAACGCACAGTCCTCAAATCATAAATATGATCATTTACTTTATAAGCACGATTGCACTTATGAGCATTGCTCCTTATACAAAAATCCAAACATGGACACTGAGTAACTGGCTCTTACTGGCTTTTTTAGGGCTCAATACGCTGGTAGCATACGGTTTTTTTGGAGAAGCTTTAAAAAGAGCTCCGGCTTCTTTGGTCAGTCTTATTATCACAGCCAACCCCATGCTCACTTTAATATTTATAAAACTAGGGAAAGTTTTTAACATTGGCTGGATACCAAAAGAGCCCTTAGGTGCTATGGGTGTCTTAGGAGCCTTTTGTGTCACTTTAGGAGTCATTTTTGCTGTTGTTTGTAAAACAAATTTTGGCTTAAAGATTATTTCAAAAAAATAAAGAAGACTCTTACTATTAAAAGGTCTCTATACTATTATATGTTTATGAGCTCCTTTAGATTTTTCATATACTCCACTCTATTTTCCTTATCTTTTACAGCAAAAGCGCAAATATCAGATTTTGAAACCAAAATACAGCCTGTTTGCAATGGAACGTCCCACATCCGTTTTATGGATACCTTCTCAGAGACCTATTACAAAGCAAGTGAAAATCTTAACTGCAACTCTGAGCACTCCCTTCCCTATTGGGCAAAAAAATGGGTTGAATACCAAAGAGTTTTACTAGAAAAAAAACATATTGCTCAACCTAAAATTCAAGCAACAGAGCCCATAAAAACTCCAAACTTAACTGATCAACTCAAAGTAAAACGAAAGCACATCATAAAACTTAGACAGGTTAGATCTAAAAATGTTTTAAAAGAACAAAAAAGACTTTTCTCTTGGGTCAAAAGCAAAAAAAGCCTTCACAGTCAGTATTATGCCAAGGAAGGACTCACAACTGCTAAAAGAATATGGACAGAAGACACTTCTAAATCTGCCCTCAAATTTATAAACAAAGAATTGATTCATAAATGTGCCCCGCTTTGCCAAGAAACCAAATGGCTAAAAGCCAAAATACAAATTCAACTCAATGATACTCCAACTGCTATTAAAACACTTAATAAAGCCTTTAAAGAAAACCCACGTACAGGGATTGCAAACTTGATTCTATGGGATCTTTTTCTCATACATTACAAAAATTCTCACTTAGATTTAGCAAAAAATGCCTTACTTCAAAGAATAAAAAACGAAAAAACTCCCTATTCCAAAGCTCAATCCCTTTATTGGCTCGGAAAGATACAGTCTCTTGAGCAAAAAACATCAACTCAAAATTCAACAGCAGATATAAAAACCAATCAGTCTGACTATTGGCTTGAGCTTGTTCATAATTCGCCACTTTCTTATTATGCCAGCGTAGCATCTGTGTTACTTGGACCTCAAAACTCTGGTTATTTTGAAGAAAAACAAAAAACTTCCGCAAAAAAATCAAAACCAGAACCATCCTTTGATTATCTAAAAAACCTTAATAAATTTAAAACTATACCGCAAAAAGATTTTCAAGATTTTTACATGAAATACGGTATACAGATCAGTCCAGAATTATTTGCTAGCTTAAGGTTTGATACCTTAAAAACAGAACTCTTTAAATCTAAGAAAGCCTTTATCCCTTTTATAAAACCCGCCTTTGAACTCAACCAAAAAGAATGGAGAGTTTTACCTCAACATAAAAAAGACCTCGTTTTCCCAAGACAATACTCTAAGATCATTGAAAACAATTGTACAACAGACAAGTATCCAATTGCTTTTGTGTACTCTATCATTCGACAAGAATCAGTCTTTGATCCCAATGCTATAAGCCCCATGAAAGCCCTAGGGCTTATGCAGGTTCATTCCAGCGCTCACTCTTTTGCAAAATCAGAAGAATCTTTTGATCCAGAGTTAAATATAAAAAAAGGATGCTCTCTACTTTCTGAGCTTTCCGATAAGGTCTTAAAAGAATTCCCGGATGTAACTCCTATCAAAAAACTTCTACTAATGGCTTCTGGCTATAATGCAAGTTTTCACAAAACCATTGAATGGGGAAAGTTAGATATT
>CALGNA010000125.1 GCA_937958795.1 uncultured Bdellovibrionales bacterium
ACTTAAGCCTGTTCACTGCCTATACCTTTATAAAGCTTGCTGAAGGGGGCGTAGAACTCCCAACTGATGTTACTAAAAATCTTTTTGGGTACATAGACAAACTGACACAAGGAACCTTACCCTTTCCGACCAGTTACTCTAATAAATATAAAAACTCGTTGCTAGCACTTGCCGTCTACGTTCAAGCAAAAAAATCAAAACCTGTTACAAGCCTCATAAATAAACTTTATGCTGAGAAAGATTTACTGGATAACTTTAGTAAGAGTTTTCTACTGAGTGCTGCAAGTATAAATGCAGGTACTGAGAACCTAGCCAGCAGCATGTTATCAGATATTTTATCACAATTTGATCAAACATCTCAAAAAATTCAATTAATTGAAGCTAAATATAAAGGCTATTATAGATTTCTCTCCAGTTCCGATCGCACTTTATGCAAAGTCCTGCACTCTATACTAGAGTATGACTCTAACCATATGATGATAGAACCCATGGTTAAGAGCATTATGGACAACAGAAAGAATGCAAGGTGGATGAATACACAAGAAAACTACTACTGCTTAGATGCCCTTTCTGCTTATGCAAAAATTTATGAGAAAGACATCCCTAACTATACTGTTGCTGCCAAGGTTGGTAAAAAACGAATCGAAAACCATAAGTTTCAGGATTTTAAATCCAACTTAAAAAGTGAAGTTAAGTTTACAGAGTTAGATTTAAAAAGCAAAATCCAAAACATTCAACTAAGTAAAAAAGGGACAGGTCGGCTTTATTATTCTGCTCGTATGAGAGTTGCAAAAAAGCAATCTAGCTTTAAAGCAGTCAATTCTGGCTTTAAAGTAAGTCGCAAATACTTTACAAAAAATAGCGAGAAACAATGGGTCCCTCTCAGTCAATTAAAAATCAAACGAGGCGATTTAGTTAAAATTGAACTGACAGTAACAACTCCTTCAAAAAGACATCACGTAGCTCTAGAAGATCATCTACCAGCAGGCTTAGAACCCATAAATTTAAATTTGGCTACAAGCTCAAGGTCTGATGCAGATGACAACACCTCTAATCCTAACAAAAACAGGTGGCACCGTTATTACAACGGTGGCTTTTATCATACAGAACTAAGACTTAAAGGCGGTCAGTTTTTCTCTGATTTTCTAGCTGGCTCAGCCTATACTGTTTCTTATAAAGCTCAAGCCATAACAGTTGGTGAATTTAATGTTCCTCCTGCTCGAGCAGAAGAAATGTACTACCCAGAAACCTATGGAAATACTCAATCTGAAAAATTTATTATTACGGAATAAAAACAAAACCAAGGCTTCATCTGTATTCTTGGTTTGTATTTCAACTTTTATACTTTTAGCTTTTTGTTTTACAGTTGGACCCACATTAAGGCTTCCAGTCAAACTGTCTAAAGCACCACAATTATTTAGTCCTATTATTTTAGATCGATTCGGCCTTCCGATTCAAACCCCTCTCAACTCTCGCGAGGAACGGTCTCAAAAGACTACTTTATCAAATATACCTGAAAATCTGTTAATTGCTTTTATTTTAGCAGAGGATAAGCGTTTCTTCAGTCATCATGGCGTTGATATTAAAGCTCTTGCAAGAGCCCTGATCAACTCAATTGAAAAAGGAAAAATTGTATCAGGTGCCAGCACTCTTAATATGCAACTCAGTAGGATATACTGGCCACAGCTTGGAAAACCTCAATACAAGTTGGCACAAATTTTTCAATCAATTAAAATGGATGTGTTTAATTCTAAGTCTGTTATTTTAGAGCATTACCTGAATACAGTTCCATTTTCTAAACAAACTATAGGTATTGAACAAGCTTGTCTCAAATTTTATAACAGAACCTGCTCACTCCTTTCTTTAAGTGAATCTGCTAGCTTAGCTATTATACCTCGAAATCCAAACTACTATTTCAATCACCCTGAAGCCTTAATTGTAGCCAAAAATAAATTGATACAAAAAATGAGTAAACAACTGAATTTAAAAGATGAAGTTCGAGATCAAGCCCTTACTGAAGTCAATTTTTTTGAAAACCACAGACCAAATTCTTATGCTCATCATTTTGTGGAGTATGTGAGAAAAAACCTAAAGAATATTAATCAACACAACCAAATTAAAACAACTTTAGATCTAAAGCTGCAGTTAAAAATGGAGAATCTTTTAAAAGAACACATCAAGCAAAACCCTGGACTTGGAGATACAGGAGCTATTCTAATAGTAAATAGTAGATCAGGTGATGTACTCAGTTATGTCGGAGGTCCTGAGTATTTTAATAAGGACAATGGTATGTTTGATAACATTCATGCTTTAAGGTCACCAGGATCCACTCTTAAGCCATTTCTTTACATACTCGCTCTAGAAAAAGGATGGACACTATCTAGTGTGTTGCCCGACCTGCCTATTAGCTTTCCTATTCCAAGCGGAACTTTTAGACCCAGAAATTACAACTTGAGTTTTAGTGGTCCTCAGCAAATTAGATATGCCTTAGCCAATTCTAAAAACTTACCTGCACTCTACTTAACATCACTCATAGGAACAAAAACAACTTTAGATTTTTTCAAAGACCTAGGATTTCAAGGAATGACTAAAGACTCTGAACACTATGGAATAGGAGTTTCTCTTGGCAATGCGGAAGTCAGTCTTTGGGAGCTGGCTCAGGCATATACCACACTTGCAAATCAAGGACGCTCAACGCCTTTAAGTGTTTTTTTAAATCCTACGGACTCTCTTAATCAATTTGCTCAAAACACAAACTCTGCACAAAAATTCTCTCAAGACGCTGCCTACCTGATAACCCATACCTTAAGTGACCCTATTGCACGATCTCAAGAATTTGGAAGAGATGGCCCGCTTGAACACAACATAAGCCTTGCCGTAAAAACAGGAACCTCCAGCCAATACAGAGATCACTGGGTCGTTGGCTATACTCCCGGCTATACCATAGGAGTTTGGAAAGGAAACACTAACGGTAGTCCAATGAAGGCCAAAAGGCCTTCAAGCGCGGGAGCAGGAAAATTGTTTAAATCCATTGTTCTGAATTTAGTACAGTCTAATGACAAAACAGACTTGAAATTAAGCGCCTTTGAAAGGCCAAAAAATGTCATAACAAAAATGGTTTGTTCTTTAAGTGGTGACTTATCGACATCCGCTTGTAACCAAACTCGTCACGAACACTTTATGATGAACCAGGTCCCAACTCAATCATGTGATTTTCACAAACAACACAGGAACATTAAGTGTAATGGAAAAAAAATAAACTTCACATCAACAGAACTCCCCGAAGTATATAAATCCTGGGCTAAAACGGCTGGAATTTTTAATTTTGAAAACTATATGAATGAAAACTGCCAAAAAGAAGGTTTAGCAACTAAAATACAAAACACAAATACTACATCATCTTCAACTACAGCTCATCAGTTTAAAATAGTAGAACCCCTTGATGGAAGCATCTATGCATTTGATCCTAATGTTCCCAAGTCACATCAAAAGATTCGAGTTATGGTTTCAGGAAATGGAGACTACAAAAGTCTTCGTCTTATGAGTGGCAGCCTCTCTTTAGAATCCAGTTTTGAGTTCATTAATGATCAAACTTTTATTAATTGGCCAATCTCTAAAGGGCATCAAAATTTTAGATTAGAATATAAGGGCAATAGCATTGGCTCACCCGTACACATAAAAGTATTTTAATTCAATTGTACTTTATTCCACTCTCAATAGACTAAAATGGCATATTTTATCCCAAAATAACGCTCAAATCACCCCAATGCGTTAACAGAGAAATTGCTATATTAATGAGCAAATTTAGTACTTTAGCTACACTTTATACAAACCTTTCCTCTTACATCAGGTACAATTTTCTAGACATTTGAGATCAAGCAGCCTAGAAACAGATATATTTTGTTAATTTTTCTTAATATATTATCACGAGGGGTATTTATGCTTAAGAATTTCAATTTAAAACTACTTGTCCTTATAAGCTTCTTACCACTTGCCTCAATGTCATTTGATGGGGAAATCAACACATACCTTAGCCCATTTGAAACTCATGAGTCTTCAACATACACGCCACCACACCGTCAGATAACTGAGCCTCACACCCAGACCATATATACTTATGAGACTAAGGAAGCATTAGATATTATAAAAAAAACGATCTCTACCCTTCTAACCAAGGTACTTGTACAAAAACCTGCACATCGTATTGATAGTCAATTTAAAGCTTTAAAGTCAGATTTATCCATGCACACAGCTAGTCGCCATCATGGAAATAGTTTTCGAACAAACTTAATTCAAGCAAGCTTAAACCACTCAAGCATGAGCTTCAAAAGTGCTATCTCTTTAGTCGATACTCAGCTTATGAACCAAATTGAAAACCTGGAGAAACACAGCTTACTAGCCAGCATCAGAAACTAAAGCCGTCGCAGCCCATATGCGTTAGCTTAAAAAAAAATTTAATATAAATATATCAAATACTTACGACAACAATCCTGTTTTTAAATAATTATAACTATAGATTATAGACAACCAAGACATGACTTCATAAATAGACTTATAATATTTATCTATTTTTATTAATACCTTTGGCAAAAGACTTTTATGTTTAAAAATTTCAAAGTACTACTCTTCACATTATCAATCCCACTTATTTCATATTCATACAATAGTGGCGTTGGATACATTCACCTCGAAGCAAATCACGATTATGTTAGAAAAGTTTATGAGCCAATATCTGGAACTGGATCTGCAATTACACTGGGTCCGTCAAATAACGTTTACTTCCTTACTGCTGGTCATCTTTTTTTAAAACAAAGAATTGATCATGCTAAAACTCGAATTGGTCTCTATGATGACAGAGGTAAACTTCATCAATTTAATTACTCTGAAGTCATCTACAGCACAACCGAAGGAAAAGATTTAGCGCTTCTAAAGTTTGGAATCAAAGATCTACATTCAATCAAAATAGTAAATAAAGATCATCTTGATTCATTAAATATAAAAACTTTTAAAATTGACCCTCATCCACAATTTCCTGAAACAGGCACCCATACCCATACTATCTACACATCCAATAAAAAACACCCGTTAGAAGTTTTTAGAAGATCTTTGGATAACTTTATAACAAATTCCATTAATAATAATGCCACTGTCACACGAATTAGGCCTGTCTTATATGAGCCTTTAATTAAGAATCAAATATTTTTAGGAGACTCCGGTTCCCCTATTATAAATCGGGAAGGAAAAATTGTTGGTATCACATCAGGAATAGGACAAGCAGCACTAGGCCTTATCCGCTCTGATGGCGGACTTTTTAACCACCCTCTATTAGACAATCTCAGGCCCAAAGAACTAAAAGGCCTGAAAAACAGGGTTCTACATCTCATCTACTCGCCTACAGTTTTTATATTAGAGAGTTGTCTTGATCCTTATGGAGAATTCTCAACTCATTATTGTGATATTCATGCTGTGCCACTTTCATTTTATAAAGCTGACAATTCTGAAATAAAACAACATGACTTCAACCAAGTCATTCCCCCAAATTATTCCGTAAACTGTGAAGATTACATTCACACAGACTATAACTATTACTTAAAGTGTTTTAATGACAGAACGAGCAAGGCTCAAAACTCATACAACACCACTTCTCACAAACCAAACTTAATAGATACTCGAACAGCACTTGCTAGTCTCCAAACAATTCCAACCTCATCAAAAAAGTGTGAGGACTACATTCACACTGATTACAACTATTACCATACATGTTTTCTACAAAGAGCATCTCAACAATCAAACAGCCAACAAACATATTCAAAACAGACCTCAAGTAACTCTTCATACATTATTGAAAATTCAGACTTCATAATTCCTTTGTCAACTGCTTCGCAACCTACAAACCAGGAACAAGTCCTACAAACTTCAAATATACAGCCAGCGCTTCAAGATATACTTAATGATATCTATAGGGAATTTCCTCAGTGCTATGAATCTTATAAAAATGAAAATTTTGATCATTTTTATGACTGTATAGATTTTTACTACCCTTAAAGATTGAGAATCGAACTTTAATGACTATTTAGCAGTAATCTTTTTTTAATTAAGCAAGACTTAAAATTAGAACTTAACTAAGAACAAATAAATTATGAACCTAAGTACTCTCGTAGCTCCTCTAGATTGAGACATAAATAAATAATCGCGAATGCTAAAGAACTCGAAGTTTTTTTTTAAGAACCTGGGTGTATTATACATTATGTAGCATGATAAATTTTTCCAATAAATTGAGTTTGATTTTTTACTATATTTTAGCTTTATTTTTTGAGAACAATTTAACACACTCAGCCATAACCTACAAAAATTAATAAACGTTAGAGTCTAAATTGTAAAAGTTTTGTCATCAAAACTTTTACAGGTTTTCTTTTTGTTATTCATAAAACACAATGAATTGAATTTAAAAAGGAAGCATGTCTTATGAAAAACTTTAATCCGAATCATTGGGCACTTGTTTTAGGGGGCTCTAGCGGCTTTGGCTTAGCAGCAGCTAAAAAATTAAGCCAGCACGGAATGAATATCTTTGTTGTTCATAGGGATAGACGTGGAGCAATGGCTCATATTGAAAAAGAATTTGATAAGATAAAAAAAAATGATGTTCAATTTATAGCTCTTAACACCAATGCTCTGACTGAAAAAGGCAGAGAAGAGATTATCCATAGACTTAAAGAGACAATGGGTACAAACGGAAAAGTACGTCTTCTCCTGCATTCCATAGCACTAGGTAACTTAAAGCCAATTGCACCTCAACTTAAAGACTCCGCTAAAAACTCATCAGCAGATGTAGCTGTGACCAAGCTAGCCGAAAGGCTTGGTGTCCCTAAGGAAACTTTAAATACAGTCGTTACTGAACTCCTAGATGAGGGCTTTGCGTCTTTACATAGCCTAGAGACTCCAATTTTTTCAGATACACTTATTGGCGAAGAAGACATGGAGCAAACCATTTATAACATGGGGACAAGTTTTTTGTCCTGGGTTCAGGATATTCACCAAAAAGATCTTTTTGCAAAAGATGCAAGAGTTCTAGGCCTTACAAGTGAAGGCAATGAAATGGCTTGGCGAGGCTATGCTGCAGTAGCAGCAGCAAAAGTAACACTAGAGTCTATCTCAAGGTCAATTGCTGTTGAATTTGCTCCCTTTGGTATTCGTTCTAATATCTTACAGCCTGGAGTCACACCAACTCCTGCACTTCGACTTATTCCGGGAAGCCGTCAGATGAAATCAATTGCTAGCTTAAAAAACCCTTTTGGAAGAACAACCTCTCCAGAAGATGTGGCTGATTTTATAGCACTCATGTGTACGGATGAAGCAGCATGGATAAACGGAAATGTTATTAGAGTTGATGGCGGAGAAAAAATCTCATCTTTATAGATTGAGATGAGGAGGCAAGGAATGCTTTATATTCATGGCGCAGGTGAATTTCATCCTGAAAACATCATCGATAATAAGTTTTTAGAAGACTTAGATATCGATACAACTACAGAGTGGATACTTGAAAGAGTAGGGATTGAGACACGCAGAACTGTTTTGCCTCTTGATTATATTAAACAAACTAAAAACACTAATCCTATGGAAGCTTTTGAGGCTTCGCTTTACACAAATGCTCAAACAGGGGCACTGGCAGCCAAAAAAGCATTAAGTCGCGCTGGAATCTCTAAGGATCAGATTGGGATGGTTATCGCAGGCTCTTGTACGCCAGAATCCACATGTCCTGCTGAGGCCTGTACCATTGCAAATGAAATTGGGATCGAAGTCCCATCATTTGATTTAAACTCTTCATGTTCCTCTGTAGCTGCACAACTTAACTTTCTAAATCAGATGAATGTTGATTTGCTACCTGAATATGTTTTGATTGTGAACCCTTCAAATTCAACGCGTTTTGTGGATTACACAGACAGAAGCTCTGCCGTTCTTTGGGGTGATGGAACAAGTGCTTTAATTGTTTCAACAAAAATTATATCGAGAATACGAATTCATCAAACACTTTTAGAGTCTTCCCCAAAAGGTTGGGATAAAGTGAGGTTTCCAAAGTCAGGACATTTTGTTCAACAAGGAAGAGCTGTACAAACTTTTGCTATTAAAAAATCTATAAAAGTTATTAAAAGCCTTAGAGAATTTGTTCCAGCTCAAGATGCAGGAAGTTTAAAGTTTATTGGGCATCAAGCCAATCTACTCATGCTAGAGTCTGTTTGCCGAATAGCAGAAATAACTGAAAGTAATCATCTTTATAATGTAGAAAAATTTGGAAACTGTGGTGCTGCTGGTGCTCCTTCTAATCTTTCTCAAAATTGGGATAGCTTTAAAGATGGTGATCGTATCATTATGGCTGTTGTGGGTGCGGGCCTAACATGGGGTGGTGCTCTTATTGAAGTGAAGGATATCTAAATGAAGTATTCAGAGTTTTTAGATGCGGGTCGTTTAGATATGGAAGATCTTCTTTCATGGTCAAATCAAAGCTTAGTAGAAGATGCTCCTGGTTTAATTCCATCTCTTCCCGCTCCACCCATGTTGATGTTCAACCGAATTATTAAAATTGAACACAACAAAAACCGCGGAAGAATTGTAGCGGAACAAGATATTACTTTAGATGCTTGGTATTTTCTTTGTCATTTTAGAAATGATCCAGTTCAACCTGGTTGTTTAGGAGTGGATGCTATCTGGCAGCTTCTTGGAATGTACTGTGCTTTAAGGGGGGCCTTAGGAAGCGGTCGAGCCCTTGGATGTAAAGAAGTAGAGTTTAATGGGCAGATCAGACCACACGACAAACTAGTGACTTACGATGTGGAGGTAAGAAGATTTACCAACATTAAAGGGAGTTCTGTCGTTGTAGGCACAGGCTCTGTTTTTGTTGATGGAGAGCAGATTTATAAAGTAACGGATGCAAAGGTGGGCGTTTTTCCCAATATTCAGTATGCTGATTATCCTCATAAATCTAAAAACTCAATAGGAGGAGTTTTAAAAAATGAAACCTGATGAAATTTTAAACTATTTACCTCAACAAAAGCCTTTTAGGTTTGTGGATGAAATCATAGAACTTGATGAAGAACGCATTGTTGGGGCTTACACTTTTAGAACAGATGAGTTTTTTTATACAGGCCACTTTCCTGGGAATCCCGTAACACCTGGTGTGATTTTGACAGAGTCTATGGCTCAAGTTGGAGTTGTAGCTATGGGACTTTACCTTCTTTATTTAAAAGAAGGTAAAGATGCTTTAACAAAGTGGACCACTTTTTTTACGGACTGTCAGATGGAGTACTACAAACCCGTACTCCCCGGCCAAAAAGTTCTAATTAAAGGTGAAAAAAAGTTTTTTAGAAGGATGAAATTACAGTCAAATGTAAAAATGTATATTGGAGATAGTGACCTTGTAGCAGAAGGCACTGTTTCAGGAATGGGAGTCTTACGTGAACAAGAGTCATAATAGAAGCGACAGAAGAGTTGTTATTACTGGAATGGGAGCAATTGCTCCTAATGGAACCGGCTTGGAAAATTTTAAGATCGCTCTTAAAGAAGGTACATCTGGAATTAAGTTTATTGAAAAACTAAAAGAGCTTAATTTCGGTTGCCAAGTTGGCGGTATCCCAGAAGGAGTTGAAGAAATAAAGAGAGATTATTTTTCTGAAGAAGACCTTTTAGCTATGAATGAAAATATGATCTTTGCAGGAATTGCCGGGATTGACTGCTGGAGCGATGCCGGACTTCCTAAAGTTTCTCCTGATTCTGAAACGGACTGGGATACAGGAGCCATTATAGGAACTGGCATAGGTGGAATGGATACAATTGCAGAAAAACTTATTCCCAAAGTAAATAAAGGCAAAGTTCGCAGGCTGGGGAGTACAATTGTAGAACAGGTTATGTGCAGCTCAGTGAGTGCAAAACTGGGCGGGATTCTGGGCCTTGGTGGTCAGGTCACAACAAACAGTTCTGCTTGCACGACAGGAACAGAAGCCATCGCAGATGCTTTTATAAAAGTGAAAACAGGACAATTAAAAAGAATGATTGCAGGTGGCGTAGAAAGTTCCTCACCCTATATATGGGCTGGTTTTGATGGGATGAAGGTTCTAAACTCGACATCAAATGATAGGCCTACTGAGGCCTCAAGACCCATGAGTGCAACAGCTAGAGGCTTTATACCAGGATCAGGTGCAGGCTTGCTTATGTTAGAGAGCCTAGAATCTGCTGAAAGTAGAGGCGCAAGAATCTACGGAGAGATCCTAGGGTCACATGTAAATTCTGGAGGACATCGCTCAGGTGGCTCTATGACGGCACCTAATTCAGATGGTGTTGTACGCTGCATTCGTGAAGCTATGTACATGTCACAAATAGGACCTCAAGATATTGATGCCATCAATGGACACCTTACAGCAACTTTTGCAGATGACAAAGAAATAGAAAACTGGAGAAGAGCTTTAGAACTTAAGCCTCAAGATTTTCCAAAAATAAATTCTACTAAATCACTCATTGGACATGCATTAGGTGCAGCTGGTGGCCTTGAAGCTGTAGCAACAGTTCTACAGTTGCATCACGGTTTTTTACACGCTTCTTTAAACTGTGAAGATTTGAAGCCAGAGCTTTCTGATTTTTCTGAAAGTATCGTGCATAAAATGGAAAAATTTGAAGGAAAAATAATAGCTAAATCTAGCTTTGGATTTGGCGATGTAAACGGATGTTTAATTTTTAAAAAATGGGAAAAATAATTTTCTTATAAATTAAAGGAGAAGAAGAATGATGACGGAAACACAAGTATTCGATAAGGTAGCAGGTCTAATTGCCCCTTATGCTAAAAACCCCGATGCGTTAAAAACCCTTTCTAAGGATTCAAAAATCCTTGAAGATTTGGGCGTAAACTCTGCTCGTTTGGTCGATATTGTTTTAGCCTTTGAAGATGCCTTTGATATCGAGGTTGAAGATGAGGCAGCTGACGAAATCTGGACCATGGGTGATGCCGTTAGTCTCATCAATTCAAAAATTCAATAAAAGATCAATGAGATTATTTGATAAATTCTACTTGAGTCTTCAGAGACTTTTGTCTCGAGGACTCTTTTTTATTTTTGGACCTCTGGTTTCTTTTGCTGTTTTTAAGATCTACCGAATCCGTACTGATAATTTAAGTGAAGTACGCAAACAGTACCGTAAGTTTTTAAATCAAGACAAAGGCCCACTTATCATCTGCTCAAATCATCTGACCCGTGTAGACTCAATTGTGCAGTCCACATTTTTAAATTCAATCTGGGGATATTGGGTAAATTACCGATCACTCCCGTGGAATCTCCCCGAAAAAACAAAATTTTATCATAGTTGGTATTTTCGTTTAAGTTGTTACTTGGGAAAATGCATTCCTGTTTTAAGAGGGGCACCATCGGCTGAAAGTAAAAGGTCTTTGCAGAAAATGCTCTATATTTTAAATAAAGGTGATGTTTTGTCTATTTTTCCAGAAGGAAGACGAAGCAGAAGCGGCAAAGTAGATACCGAAGACTTTTCATATGGCGTTGGACAGATCCTAAAAGAATGCCCTAATGCACGCGTTCTCTGTGTTTACTTGCGTGGTAAAAAACATGGAGGCTTTGCCGATATACCAACAAAAGGGGAAGATTTTTATTTTAAAATGGAGATGTTTAAGCCCAAATCTGACTTAAAAGGCCTAAGAAAGCTTAGAGATGACTCAACACAAATTATAAATAAGCTCCATTCAATGGAAGAAGAGTATTTTAGTTTATGAAAATTTTTATAGGCAATGATATTGTTGATCTATCAAATCCAGATATTGTGGATCAGCATAAAAAAGAACGATTCATCAATCGTGTTTTAGATGTTTCTGAAAGAGAAGAGCTCTACAAGTCTGATGATCCTAAAAAAATGCTATGGCTTATGTGGTCCGGCAAAGAGGCTGCCTATAAAGTTTTAAAAAAGATTTTACCAACTATGGTTTTTTCTCACTCAAAAATTGTTATAAACTTTGAGAAACTTCCCCTATGCGGATCTGTTCAGTACGGAAAGTATACAATATCACTAAGATGGAACACATCGCCCTCATGGATTCATTGTGTGGCAGTCTTGAAAAATGATGAAAAAAACCTTGATGTCATAGAATATGATATCAAAGAGTTAACACAGGTTTCAAAAGAGTTGGATAGTTTTAATTCAGATGAACTTTTATCTATTTACTCTTCAGAGTCAGCCGGAGTAAGAAATCTCACAAAAAAGCTTTTAAAAAAACATTTATTGGATCAAGTGCAAATTATCCGTCTTCCCCTCAAAAAGAAGTTTTCTCCACCTGAGCTGTACTTAGAAGAGAGTTCATTGAAAAAATGGGATTTAAGCATGTCGCATGATGGTAAATATGTATCCTGTGCCATTTCTAAGCACAGATAGTATGACTCCCCTAGAAAAATGGTGTTAGATTTTGGCTATGATCAATACAAGGTGGTACACACACCCTTTTGCGATTTTTTGTTTTACCATTTTAGCACTCGGCAGTGCCTTAACCATCTATATAACAACATTTATAAAGATAGATGATGCATTCTCAAAATTTATAAAACAGCAAAATTTAGATGTTTTCTATAAGCTAAGTAGTACGGCTTGGGTTACCATAATCGTTTTATCCATATTATTTGCTTTAGTCGCATGTGGTTTAGTTCTTGTGTATATTTATTATAAAAAGGTTGTTGAACTTTATCATATGCAAAAAAACTTTTTAAATGGCTTTACTCATGAACTAAAAACTCCTGTAACTTCTCTTAAGCTTTTCATAGAAACCTTATCCTTGCATGAACTACCCCGCGAAGAACAACTCAAGTGCATTGAGTTTATGAAAAAAGACACAGACAGACTTTCTCATAATATTTCTCAAATCCTGAACTTAGGAAAAATGGAAGATAAAAAATACTCATTGGACCTTTCTAAAATTTATTTGTCAGATTTTTTACCCGGTATTGTTAGAAAAAACGCTCACACTCTCAAAGATGTTGATATCAAAATTACAGGTGCAAAAGATGTGGTCGTGTTTGCAGACTATGCTTTGTTTGAGTCTTTAGTCATGAACCTCCTCTCTAATGCTGTTGTCTATAACGACAAAGATAAAGTAAAAATTGTGATTCATATTACGGACATGAAAGATGAAGTTAAGATTAGCTTTAGTGACAATGGCATTGGCTTGCAGGGTGCCGATAAAAACAAAATTTTTAAAAAATATTATAGAGTTAAAAAGGTAGTTAAAGGCAGTGGTATTGGACTTTACTTAGCACAACATATTGCAAAGCTTCACAAAGGAAGTCTTACAGCAGAAAGTTCAGGCGAAGGGAAAGGATCCGTTTTTTATATGAAGTTTAAAAAGGGAAGCTATTATGCCATCTAATAAAAACAAAACTAAAAACACGAGAACATCTGAGAGTAAAATTAAGAAAAAGATTTTAGTCATCGAAGACGAAAAGCATATCGCAGAAGGTATTAAAATGAACTTAGCCCTCAACGGGTATGAAGTTCAACTAGCAGAGGATGGTCTCGTTGGCTTAGAGCATTACATGAAATGGAAGCCAGATTTAGTCATTTTGGACTTGATGATGCCACACATGGACGGCTTTGAGGTTTTAAAAGAAATTAGAATTAAATCTGAAAAGATACCAGTTCTGATTTTAACTGCCAGGTATGGAATTAAAGATAAGGTTCATTGTTTTAAAGAAGGCGCTGATGATTATTTAGCCAAGCCCTTTGAACTTGCAGAGTTTTTATTAAGAGTACAGCGCCTTTTAGTAAGATCAGATTGGAATTTAGATTTTAAGTCTATAAAAAAAGCTTCACTTGCTAAATCTACAGAGACAGAAGACTTAGGGTTATTTAAATTTGGCTCTAACTGTATTGATTTTACAAAAAATGAAGCCTTTAATGGCAAAGAATCTATAAACTTAACGGTTCAAGAAATAAAAATCCTTCAACTTTTTGTCTCTAATATTAAAAAGCCACTTTCAAGAAAAGTTCTTTTAGAATCTGGCTTAGGCTATCAAGGCGAGATTGAAACAAGAACTGTAGATAATTTTATTGTACGTTTTAGAAAATATTTTGAAGAAGATGTAAAAAAGCCTGTTTACTTTAAAAGCGTAAGAGCCATAGGTTATGTGTTTCACGCTGATACGTAAGAGGTAAAATCCTGGTTAAGGCCTCTTCTCACAAACAGCCCACTTAATATCTTTAACATGATAACCAAATTGAAAAACCTTATGATTTTTCCATTGAGGTTTTTGCACGCAGTACTTGTCTAGCCAGTTATTTGCCTTAAATCGACTATCTGCATACAAGACAAGTTTTTCAATTTCATGAGATATTTTGTTGTCACCAATAAACTTTAAACCATGAGGGTGACCTACAGCACGAATTCTACCTGGAATCCCCGCATCTCCAAAATATAGAGCAGATCGACCTGCTATTCGATAATTCGAGGTAACAAACCCATAACTTTTATCTGACAGTGCAGCTTTTATTTCTGGAATATTTCTCCACTGATCCCAACCTAAAAGAGCACCCCTAATATTGAGTTTAAGATGGTATTTTAATGGGAAAACTTCATGTGCCTTTAACATGGCTGGTACAGGTAAAAGAGCAAGAATCAAAACAAAAGCCAAAAGACCTACATAAAGCTTCTGCGTCTTTTTTAAATACACAGCTAGCGATGGACTCATATTTTGCACAATAAGCGGAATCAGAAAAACCCAAGACAACCCAAACCAATAAAGTCGCATTTGTCCTTTTAGGCCGGCCATAACAAATGGTAAAGTTGCACATGCAAAACCAACCCATAAGGCGCGATTTTTTATAAATCCTGATTTCATACCTAAAAAGATTTTTTTGTTAAAAAGAGTCCAAGCAAGAGGTAAGCCTGAGACCAACAAAATAAATACAATATTTAATGATTTTTCCAAATAATCCATGAATCCAGATTTTTTAGAAGAATACCTATCCTGTAAATGAAACTGAAAACTGGCCCACTCATTTTGGTAGTTCCAGTACAATTGTGGAAACTGACAAAGGCCAGCCAAAAGAGCCGTCTTACAAAGCCCTATCATAGGCTTATAGCTCTTTTCTTTTAAACAAAAATCTAAAACTACCATAAAGATATACGGCGTAGCCAAAACCGCATTCCACTTACCTAGGCCTGCTAGGCCAACCAACAAACCAGCTAACCAAAACCTCTTACTGTGAATAGCAACGAATGAACCTAAAATGAGCGGAGTCGCTACAATATCTGGAAAAACTAAAAATGAAGTCCCTAAAAGAGCCAAACATGAACTCATACATACCGTGGCTAATAGAGACTTCTCTTTTGACATATAGAAAGCAGTCCACTTATAGAACAAAAACAGACTCAATACCCATGAGGACATAGACAAAAATCGGATACCCAATAGGTTAAAACTCAGCTTTTCTACTAAATATATGGCACTCATCAATAAGGGTGGATGGTCAAAAAAGCTCCAATCCAGGTTTCGGGCCAGAAAATTGTAATAGATTTCATTATCCACAAGAGGAAGCCCTAGAGCCATAATAAAGCTTAAGCCAATAAACACAAAAAGTAGGTTTTTATCAGTTTTCATAACTTCCTAGAGAGTTAAGTAAGACCTCAGAATTGTAAAGCATAGATATTATTGTAAACTTTATCGCAATGCAAAATATGGTCTTTGCAGTACTCTATTAGGTACAAAAGTGCAAAATATCCACATGAGTATATTAGTAGTTGGAGATATCATTCTAGACGAATACTGGCATGGCGAATCTAAACGGATTTCACCTGAAGCACCTGTTCCGATCACCAAAGTTCACCATATCGAATACTCACTAGGTGGGGCTGCAAATGTTGCTCAGAACACGAGAGCCTTAGGTTCAAAGACGAGACTCCTTGGCATTATCGGAAAAGATGAATCAGGGCATAAAATCCAAGAAGAGCTAAAAAATAAATCAATAGAAAACTTCTTACAAATAGACTCCTCTAAGCCGACTGTTCGAAAGCTAAGAGTTTTGGCAAATAATCACTACCTTGGGCGT
>CALGNA010000126.1 GCA_937958795.1 uncultured Bdellovibrionales bacterium
GCAAAGCCGGCCACAAAAAATACAGCTGTAAAAAGTTCATTAGTTAAAAAGAAGGCCGTGAAAAAAACCAAGCCTGTTGCTGTAAAACCGGGGGAGTCATCATGATATTTAATATGATTTCGACTCATCTGCATAATTTATTTTTTGTGAATGTAAGGCTAAAGGCTTTAACTTTAGCCGTGAGTTTAGTTGTATGGATGGTCCTTTTGGGTCAAAGAGGGACGGTGGTTACTCGGGAAATAACCTTGGGTTTTGTGATGAGTTCTAACCAACAGGTTGACCATCAGGTTAAAACCGTTGAGGCAAGAATTAAAGGGACAAGGATGGCCTTAAATAAGCTATCTAAAAATCCCACCCAGCTTGATGTGGACGTTACAGCCTATGCGCCAGGTTTGAGGCGAGTTCGTTTAGACCCTGGAGATATTAATCTACCATTAGGGGCGACGATCTTGTCGTTTCAACCACAGTATGTCAAAGTTTTAGTTCGCAGGAGCTATGAAAGTGAAGACCAAAAATTTAAAAAAGCAAACGGAAATAAAAAGTAATGATATCCCTGATATCATATCAATGGATGGCACTGAAGCTGAGGCAACAGAACAGTCAAGGCTTGAACATAGAAAGTCAGGGCGAACTGTGAAAAGGTTATTTGGAACAGACGGTATTCGTGGAACATCTGGGCAGTTTCCTATAAGACCTGATATTATTTTAAAAGTTGGTCAGGCATTAGGGCACCTGCTTCAGAAAAATCACAAGGCTTCGAGTCCGCCTGTTGTTGTTATTGGTAAAGATACAAGGTTGTCAGGGTATATGGTCGAACAAGCCTTAGCTTCTGGTTTGAATTCGACGGGAGTTCATGTTCGTCTCATAGGTCCTTTGCCAACCCCAGGGATTGGATTTTTAGCTCAAAACATGAGGGCTTCTGCTGGAGTTATTATTTCAGCATCACATAACGCTTATCATGATAATGGTGTTAAGATTTTTGGATCAGATGGTTTTAAAATATCTGATGAAATGGAGCAAGCCATTGAAGAATGGACTTTAGACAAAGAGGTTCCTTTGGTAAGTCCTGAGTTGATGGGTCGTACGAAAAGAATTGATGATGCTGCTGGAAGATATATTGTTTATGCTAAAAATAGTTTTCCTTTAGATTTAAATTTAGAAGGCATGAGAATAGTTTTAGACTGTGCCCATGGTGCTGGCTATAAAGTAGCTCCTTTAATTTTTGAAGAGTTAGGAGCGGAAGTTATTGTTACTGGGAATAAACCAGATGGATTTAATATTAATAGTAAGGTTGGAGCTCTTCATCCTGAAAAATTAGCACAAGACGTTTTAAGATATAGGGCTGATGTAGGTATAGCTCTTGATGGTGATGCCGACAGAGTCATCATGATAGATGAGAAAGGTCGTGTCCTAAATGGGGACCATATATTAGCTGCATGCGCTCTTTTTATGAAAAGAAACAAACAGCTTAAAAATAACACAATAGTAGCAACTCAGATGAGTAATATTGGTTTAGATATAGCTATGGAGAAATACGGTATTAAAGTTGTTCGTACAGGAGTCGGTGATAAGCTTGTAGTTGAACAGCTTAGAAAAGGTGGTTGGTCTTTAGGCGGTGAACAGTCGGGTCATATTATTTTCTTAGATCACTCAACAACGGGAGATGGTTGTGTTGCAGCACTCAGAGTTTTGGGTGTGATGAGAAAAGAGAAAAAAGCTTTAAGTGAAGTGAGTGGTTTGTTAAAAGAGTTGCCACAAGTTTTAATCAACATAAAAGCAACGCATAGATTTAAGCTAGAAGATGTTCCTGGATACAAAGACTTAAGAGATGACTTGCAAAAATCTCTTGGAGAAGGTCGACTTTTTGTAAGGTTTTCTGGAACAGAGTCTAAAATTCGTATCTTGGTTGAAGGTAAGGATTCAAGTCAGATTGAAGCTGTCGGTTTAAAGATGAAAGAATTTTTACAAGCTCAGATGAATTAAGGATTGCGGGCAAAGTCCTATGGAACACAATCCTGATAAAAAAACACAAGCTAAACATAAAGCTATGAAAATTTGCACTGAAGAAGGTTTGATCAACTGGCTTGATGTTTCTTTGGTAGAAAAGATACTAAAACATAAAGTTATCTTTCTTGAGGGTCCCTTGGGGGCTGGTAAAACGACTTTTGTTGGGCATTTTATTCGATCTTACGCAAAAAAAAATCAAATTGAATTTTTAGAACCTGTAACCTCGCCTACCTATTCCTTTATTCAGCAGTACACAGTGAATTCTATTAAGATAGCACATATGGATCTATATAGATTGGAATCATTAGAGGGTTTAGAGTCTATTGGGTTTTGGGATTTTTTAGACCAAGTAGATCTGTGTTTTATAGAGTGGGGGAGTCAGGTGTTTGCGGATCTAAAGATTGATGGACTTCCAAGTGCGAATTTATTAATTGAGGCAGCAGATAATGAGGACGTAGTAAGGCGTTACTGGTTTATTTAAGTTTATTTTTAATTTTATTCTTCAATGTATTTTTTTGAGCTGTGACTTGAGGCGATGTAAGTAGCTGTTGCATAAAAGAGCTTTCATATAAATAATAACAATCATCATATTTAATGGAGGATATTGTATGAAGTTTTTGGTTGTTGGAGTTTTAGCTCTTTCATTTATGTTTGGCATTTTTTCACAGGCTGAAATTCTTAATAGCCAAGAACTTTTGAGTAGAACCTATGTGCAACCTGGAGACAAGGTTGTAGTGGGTGCAAATCAAATACATTTTTTAAAAGAAGTTTATGCTCAACAAAATTTTATTGCAGGGTCAGGACAGCTTATATTTAATTCTGTGAGAGATGGAGTAGATCGTGATATTGCTGAAGTCACAATAAATAATCATGGGACAGTAAGAAAGATTGTTGTAGATGGTGTTTCAATCAAAATGATTGGCTATGATATGCTTTCCTTTGAAACCATACAATCAAGTGGTAATACACACCTTTGGAAGGCTCAAAACGGTCTTGAACAGTTATGTGGTGGAGAACAGGCCTTATGGGTCGAACATATGAGCTTTTCATTGTCTGGATATCAAATAGGCTGTCACACTGTTGAAAAAATTATGGCCCAAAACTGGAATGCAGAATTTAACTTTAATGCAGAGATGGCTGTTGTGAATACTAAGGTTGGGTTTTGGACACAAAATGGATACCCAGGTAGTGCAGAAGCCGTCATAAACCATGAAAATGGAACCAGAATTATAGGTCGACCTGTTTTTGAAACTCGGTATTCAGGGTCCACTATTGAGGATTCTTTTTTAAATACTCATGAAATATCATCTGCTCGTAGCTATTTTAATAATGAGATAGAGTCGTTGGTTTTATCAACAGTTAAAGAGGCTGTGATTTATATCCGCGAAAGTGAGTATGATTTTTCAACACCTTTGATTGATTATAGTTTGCCTTATTATAGTAGAGGTCCTGAGTATGATTACGCTTTTGTCTTCTATGCTAATGGTAATCTTAAGAGAGCTATTTTGCATGGTAAAGAAGCTGAGTTTCATACGTCTGAAAGCAGTACAATTACAATAGATGCAACTCTGATGAGAGTTCAGCTTGATTTTAATAGAGATGGTTTTTTAGAGTCTTATAAATCTTTATAAAAAGAGAATGACTTAGTTACTCTAAATATTGGCAACTGAAATCAACGATTTGATCATTATCGAGTTTACAATAAAGTGCTAGTTGAGAGTCCGGCCTAAAGATATAGTTTGTTTGAGGTCTATCTAGATAAAATCTAATTTCGTAATTATCTGTATACTTTTTACTTCTAAGCGCAATAAAGCTTAGGGGTATTTTTATATTTTTATCTGTATTTTTAATCTTTAAAACTCTTTTGAGTCGGTTCTTGCAAGCTTGGTCTGTTTCAACACAGAGTTTGCTTCTGAAAAAAGAAGCTGGAGAGTCATTTTCTACAAACATTTCATGCTCAGAGATTTCTTTTGTGATTTTTAACTCTTCAAATTGGTAAGTTAAGTCATGTTCTGTTTTAGTTCCTTCTAAAACCAGAGTTTCTTTGTTTGGGAAAAACACTTGTGTTTTCAGTTTATGCTTATAGGCTGTTGTGTCTTCACACGTTGGGCAATCTTCAGTCGCATGGATTCTTTTTGTATAAAACCAAATGTCATCTAAGGGGCAGTTTCTTTCCGCAAGCTGACAAAGTAGAGTTTTTTCAGGGTCATTGATGTTAAAATTATCTGCAAATTCAGTGATGGTAGAGTTGGGATCATAATTAACTTTAAGAGCCCTGAGTATTTGGTTCTTTTCGTCATTGGAAAAGAGTTTGTATTGCTCGTTTTGAGGAATAACAGGTTTTTTAATTTTTTTATTGTTTTTGTTAGATTTACGAGAGCTGTCATTTTGCGATGATATGTTTGATTTAGAGTATAAGGCTTGATTTTTATCAACGTATTCCTGCTGAAGCTTTTTTGTGTAGCAAATAGTTGGGATTGTTCCGCCTGCTATTATGAGTGCAAAAAGAATCAGTTTCATAAAACCTCTCTAGAGTTGTCTTTATTAATAATTTTTAAGAAGCTTTTGCAAGTTTCAATTTTTCCATCTGATTATGTGCATATTCTTCTAATATTTCAAGTTGAGTCCAATCATTGCATGTCTTATCCCCATAAGCTAGCAAGCACCCTATGATCTGACCAGCCTTTATAAGGGGTAGTGCTGTAACAGTTTCAGGCAAGCTATCATTTTTAACTAAGTTCCAGTTATTAAAAAAGGTTTTATGTTTCTCAATGGGAGCCAGAGCGCCGTGGTAGGGCTTTTTTGTAGAGCTAATAATATGAAAGATACCAGGTTTTGTATTAGGTTCTAAGAGATTTGTAGCTTCTGTATTGAGGCTGCAGTCTGAAGTTAAATGGACAGGTGAAAAAGCTTCGTTTTTAAACTCTAATATCATAGCACCATGATATTTTGGACAGTCTTTGTTGATGGAAGTAATATCCCAGCTTTTGCTCCAAGTCGGGGTTTGTTTTTCTATAACGATGTCGTTAGCTAACGGATTCTGTTCGATATCTTGAGCAGGTTTTGTTTTATCAATTTGAGTGACTTGAGTTGGCTCAACAAAGATATCATGAGCTTTTTGTTTTTTTGATTTTAAGGTTTTTTTAGTATTTTTATTTTTTAAACCTGCTTTAGGTTTTGTTTTTTTAGTTTTAGGATCTGCCTTTGTAAAGCTAATGTTTTCGAAATCTTTCCCTCTAATATTTGTTTTTTCTTCTGTTTCTAGATCGATGCTAAAGCTCTCATTATCAGGTTTTGATATACCTTCAGAGTCTGACGCGAGCTCTAAATTATTTTCTGGTTCTATTTTGGGAGCAGGAGTGTCGTTATTGTCAGTTGTTTGTTTCAGTTCCAGTTCGTCAGTGTTTTTGACTAGGACGGTTTTGTCATTATCTTCTAAATCTGATGGCTGTGTTTTCAATTCATTTTCTTCAGATTTTAATTCTGAATGTGGTAAAGTATTTCTTTCTTTCTTGGTTGGCTCTGCGTCTGCTTTTTCTTTTGTTACAAGTGTTTGAGGCTCTGTAGGTGCTTGAGTTTTAAGAGGAGGAGCTGGAAGGCTTTCAGTGGATGCTGCTAAAGGCACTTCAGGTCCTGCTTGTGTTTTTTTGGTTTGAAGATCTTTGAAGTCGTTAAAAAATGTTGGGTTTGCAATAATAGGAAGATACTTTTCTCTGTCATAATGAGGCTTTACTTCAAGGCAAAAAACAACATCTAAGCCATTGTGCTTGCCCACAGTAAGGCTCGGCTTTGGCCAGTCACCATCGTAGTCTTTAATTTTAGATATAAAAGTCTGGAGAGTTGAGGATGGCTTTAGGGTTGGAACCTGAAAAGTCTTACTTTGCCATTTTTGAAACTCGCTGAGTTGGATATGGTCATTGATAAGAGCCCATTCTAAAAGGCTTTCATTTCCTGAGTAAGACTTCCATGTCTGTAGTGACTCTTTAGAGAGTTTGAACTCTGATTTCCAGTCTGCTGCTTTTGGTTTGTCTTCAGTTTTTGTGCTCATAATAATGATCTCCAATTCCATCTATTTTATCGGTTTTTTGTGAAAAGGAGATAAAGCCTACTACCAAAATGAGATGCTCTTGTGGTAGTTTCTCATGAAATTCTTATTTGGAGGGTCTTAGTTGAAGACTTCTGTATTTTTGGATCATAATGCGACAACTCCTTTTCATCCTGAGCTCCATGGTCATGTAACTGAGTGGCTTAAGGTTTGGGGAAATGCGAGCTCTATTTATGGGTCAGGTCGATCAGCAAAGCGTCTCTTGCGAGAATCTAGAAATGGTTTATCTAAAGCTTTAGGTGTGAGTCCATTGGAGCTCATACTGAATTCAGGCGGAAGTGAGTCTAATAATCTGGCAATTAAGGGTTGGTGGTACTCCCAGAGCCGTGATCCTTTAAAGTCAAAAATTATCACTTCAAATGTTGAGCACCCTAGTGTCGCTGAGGCTTTAGGTTGGCTGGAGAAAAATGAAGGAGCTGAGGTTGTAAGAATCCCTGTTTGTCGAGAATCTAAATGGGATTATAAGGGATATCTAGCAGCTTTGGATCAAAGTGTTGGTTTTGTAAGTATTATGATGGCACAAAATGAGACGGGGTTTTTGTTCCCGATTGAAGATATAGTGAAAGAGGCTCACAAAGTTGGGGCAGTTGTCCACTCTGACTGTGTTCAAGCCTTAGGAAAGATCCCTTTTGATTTGAAAAGCATAAATCTGGATATGGCCAGTTTTTCAAGCCACAAGGTCTATGCTTTAAAAGGGGCTGGGGCTTTGTATGTTAAAAAGGGTACAGAAATAAACTCGCTTATCACTGGTGGTGGTCAGGAGCGCCAAAGACGTGCGGGTACTGAAAATTTATTAAGTTTAGCTAGTTTTAATTGGGCTGTTGAGAAAAGGCTTGGAGAAGAGCCTTTTAGTTCCGTCATTCGTGATAATTTTGAGAATAATATTAGAAAAAGCATAGATGGACTCAGGGTAACGGGTGAGTCTGAGAAGAGACTGCCAAATACCAGTCATTTAATGATTGATGGTATTGATGGAGAGTCTTTGTTAATGGCTTTGGATCTTAAGGGTTTTGAGGTGAGTACGGGTGCTGCGTGTAGCTCAGGGCGTCCTGAGCCCAGCCAGATATTACTAAATATGGGATATTCAAAAAAAGAGGCTCAATCTTCGTTAAGACTTAGTTTTGGTCGGTGTACAACTCAAGAACATATTGATTCTTTTAGTAAAACCTTGATAGAGCTAGTAGAACGATTGCGAGGGTTAAGCCAATGAGCCAACAAGAAATAGGGCCTATAAAAAAATCTAAAAAAAAACCTCGAGTTTTGGTTGCTATGAGTGGCGGAGTTGATAGCTCTGTTGCAGCAGGTTTATTACATGAACAGGGCTACGATGTCGTGGGTGTCACCATGCAGGTATGGGATTATTCTCAAGAAGAGTGCTCAATCGATTTTAAACAAGAGCAGTCTACAAGAAAAGAATCAGCTCAAGAGGGTAACGGCACTTGTTGTAGCAGTATTGACGTAGATGATGCTCGTGCTGTTGCAGATCATTTTGGTTTTCCGTTTTATGTTGTAAATTGTGAATCACCTTTTCAGTCTTATGTTATTGATAACTTCGTAGAGTCCTACTTAGCAGGTGAGACGCCCATTCCTTGTGTACACTGTAATACTTTTTTAAAATTTGATCATTTGATTAAAAAAATGAAAGAATTAGATTGTGATTATTTAGCTACGGGTCACTATGCACAAATTAGCCCCAGTTCTTTAACGGGTCAGGATTCAATTTTTACAAGCACAGATCAGCATAAGGACCAGACTTATTTTTTATTTACCTTACCACAAGAGCTTTTAGGTAAAATCATATTCCCAGTAGGAGATATGAATAAAGACAAAGTCCGTGAGTGGGCACAAAAGAATGACATGCCTGTTGCTGCTAAAAAAGATTCAATCGGGATCTGCTTTGTGGGAAAAAATGACTATGCAGATTTTGTTGAAAAGAGATCGACTCCTGATTTAAGGCCAAGTGGGGACATACGTTTGTTTCCAAGTGGTGAAAAACTTGGAACACATTCCGGGATTCATACTTTTACATATGGCCAGAGAAAAGGCCTTGGAGTCCATTCCATGGTTCCGTTGTATGTTAGAGAAATTGATCCTAATAGCCATACAGTCTGGTTGTCTGAAGAGGAGCATCTTTATAAAAAGAAGGCTGTGTTGAGGGACTTGCATTGGCTTGACGAAGTCGGGACTTCAGAAAAATTAAGAGTCAAAGTCAGATACCAGCACAAAGGGGCTCAGGCGACTCTCGTTAAAAAAGCTGACAAAGTGTATTTAGATTTTGAT
>CALGNA010000127.1 GCA_937958795.1 uncultured Bdellovibrionales bacterium
ATCTGCCTCAGCTGAGAACACATCAACGACTTTACCTTTACCTTCATCGCCCCACTGGGACCCAACAACTATTATTCCTGACATGAAAAAAGGATCGATGTTTTTTACCTAGTCGTCACACCACGGAGCACGGCAAGGTAGGGTGGGAGAGAGTTCAGGGAGGTCCTTATTTTTTTTAGGTTCAAATTTTTTATTTTTAAAATAAAATAAACATTTTTGACTAGCTGATATGCAAGAGTCATAAAAGGCTTTTTGAGTATAGGCACCGATGTGAGGAGTTAAAAAGAGCTGTTTGGGGTTAGATTTTTTATAGATTTTTAATAAAGGATGTCCATTTGGCAGTGGTTCGGGATCTGTTACATCTAAAAAAGCTTTAAATTCAGGCTTTTTATCGAGGTGTTTTGCAAGATCATGGTTGTTTACGACAGCCCCTCGACTTGTGTTTATCAAGCAAGCAGAAGGTTTCATGTATTCAAATTTCGAGTCGTCAAAAAAATGATGGGTTTTTTGAGTGAGTGGTACATGAAGGCTTAAAATATCAGCATCGTTAAGCATATCTTCCCAGCGAGAAGTTATTCTCACATTTTCAGAAGATTCAATATTTACATAAGGGTCATAAATAAGGAAATGAGTTTTATGAGAAATAGCTTTGAGAGCATGGACGACAGATTGGCCAATTCTACCAAAACCCATTATGCCTATAGTTGTTTCTGAGAGTTCTAAGTCTCTATGTGCGGGGCGCTTGCCAGTATAAGGGTTTTCAGTAAAACCTCTTAGTTGTGAAAAAATAAAGCCAAGAGTTAATTCAGTCACACTTTGAGTTTGAGCATCGGGACAATAGCTAGCAATTGCAAAAGGGAGCGCACTTAGGAAACTATTTGAGATATGATTAAAACCAGCTGTGGCAGAACATATAAATTTCAATTCAGGCAAAAGCTTTGAATGTTCTGAGTTCAAGTGAGTTTTTGAGCGGATAAGTAGCGCCTCTGTTTTATTAAGAATGTTTACAGGAAGACTTTTAATTTCATAGGTCTCTTTATAGTGATAAATTTGATGTTCTGATTGTTGTTCTAATAATAAAAGTGCTTGAGCGTCCCACGGGCCTAAAACGACTATGTTTGCCATTTAAATCCAACTCTCATCATAGTTTAATCCTGATTGGAATAAATGATCAAAAATGGATTCCTTATTTTGTATAGGTGTATAATTTAATTCTAATAAGATTTCATATGAGGTTTTAAAAAATTGAAACCAAATAAGATTTGTTGTGAATCCAAGGTGTCCAATTCGAATTAATTTATTTTCAAAGTTACCTTGACCACCTGAAAGTATAAAGCCTTTTTTGTTCAGCTCGGTTAAGAGTTGGTCTGAAGGTTTTGTGTGGGTAAAGACAGATAATGAAGGGCTTGGGTTTGTGGGGAATATATCAAAACCAAACTGATTCCAAAAAAAATGATTCCAAGATTGGAGCATAAGGCTTCGCTTATATCTGTCTTGAATGTCTTCTGTAAGTAGTTCGAGAGACTTTAACAAGGGAGCCAGGTAAATTGAGGCTCCACTAAATTGAGTTAAGTTTTGCTTTTGTGCTTCAGACTCTTTTACTAAGTCAAAATATGTAGATTTGCATGAAATTTTGCGTGCCATTAAAAGTGCTCTTTCCGAAAGACTGATAAAACTAAGGCCTGTCGGAAGTCCTAATGCTTTTTGAGACCCCGTAATAAGGCAATCAATTTTATCACGATCCATATTTATTTGATAAGAACCTAAAGCTGAAATAGCATCTACGTAAAACAATGTTTCAGGAGAATGCTCTTTTAAGATATCAGAAATAGGTTTCAGTGGGTTTTGTGCGCCTGTGCTGGTTTCACAAGCCTGGATAAAGAAGGCTTTTGGTTTCTTAGGTGTATTGATTAGGTAGCTTTTAAGTTTGTGTAGATCTAAGGACCGACCCCAATTATCTTCGATGCGATGACAGCTGTATTTTTTTTTGAGCCCCATTTCATACCATCTGTTACCAAATTTTCCTGCCGTGTAAAACAGTAAATTGTCGTTTTCAGCAAAGCCATTTTCAAGGCAGGCTTCCATAGCACCTGTCCCGCTACAGTTTAAAAGAAGTACTTGAGATGAGGTTTGAAAAAAACTTTGGAGTTTAGGTTGAATAAGTAAGAGTTTTTCTTGAAATTCTGGACTTCTATGGTGAAAAGGAGCAGTTTGAAAAAGTTTGAAAACTTCAGGGTGTATTAAGCTTGGGCCTGGAGTTAGCATATGAGGTTGGTTTTGAAGCATATAAATAGTTTCCGTTTTCTTAATAGCTTAGTCATAATGATCTGTATCTATCTAGTCAATGGATGTGGATATCATGTGGGATATCATAATAAACGCTGGATAGGAGAGGATAAAAAAGTTTTTATACCCTTGTTTAGCAATAGAACTTCTGAAACGGGCTTAGAGGTGTATTTTACTAGGTCCATTCAACAAGAGTTACTTCAGACCCAGTGGTTAAAGTTAGCACGTAAAAACAATCAAGCCGACTATATTTTAAAAGGGACTATTATAAAAGTTGAAACATCTACGGTAAATAAGGATCGAGGTGCTGGGCAAGGTTTAAAGTACCTTCCGAGCAATAGAGTGTTAACAACAGAGTATCTGGTCAGAGTTACTGTTGAGCTAAGTTTAATAGAAAAAGAAAACAATAAAATGATTTGGAGAGAGTGGGTAACTGAAGATAAAAGCTTTGAGTCAGCTCAGTTAACGGCTCCTATTGTGAACTCAGCTAATATTAATTATAATGAGTCTTCAAAGGCGAGGATTTTAAAAGATTTATCAGAGATTATGATGCACGAAGCGTTCGATAGATTGACTGAGAATTTTTAGTGTCTATTCTCTTTTTGTGTCCCAACTAGAATTTTTCCAATTTGAGAAAAAGATAGAATCACCTTTAGATAAGGGGATTTTTCTATTTTATGGTAGTGAAAGCTTTTTAATTAAAGATTGCGTGGATAAGCTACAGCAAAAATTTATTCCTGAAGGCTTGGCTGATTTTAATGTAGATAGGATCCAGGGCCATTCATTACAGCCTGGGCCACTTAGAGATCATTTGTTTTTATTGCCTGCATTTTCACAAAATAGACTTGTGGTTATTGAGAATGCATCAGCCATACCAGATAAGTGTTGGGAGGATATGTTAAAGAGCATAAAACAAATGCCTTCAACGACTTTGCTTGTTCTGGTTTTCAAAGCAATAGACAAAAGAAAAAAACTTTTTAAAACTCTGAGTCCCATAAGCTACTTTGTTGAACTTAAATCACCTTATGAAAACAAGGTCCCTTTGTGGATTCAATATTTTTCTAAAAAATATGAACTTAAATTATCCATCCCCGCTGTAAGGTTATTTCATGAGAGAGTAGGTTCAAGTTTAGTTGATTTAGATGAGTCCATGAGAAGTTTAAAGGCACTAGTTAAGAATCCAAGTCAAATTACACCCGAGGATGTTAAAAAATACGTCGCTAAAAGAAGGGTAGAAAGTGTTTTTGATCTTATAAACGCATTAGGGGCAGGAGACCTACCTTCTTCCTTAATATTTATGGCAAAGCTTTTAGATCAAGGACAGAGTGAACTGGGAGTCGTTGCATTGATGGCAAGGCATTTTAGAATCTTGCTTATGATTAAAGAATCCCAAGGCATGAGCTTTAAGCATTTAACCACAAAGGTTGGTGTGCCCAGTTATTTTTTAAGCGAGTATATGAGTCAAAGTAAAAAATGGACTCTTAAAAAGTTAGAAAGGGTTTTTTCTCTTATGGTTGAGACTGATAGAGCCATTAAGTCGAGCCCTTTATCTTCATCTCTTTGGTTAGAGAATTTAGTGTTTCAGGTGTCTTATTTAAAGAGTGATAATATGTCTGCTTCATCTAAAATAATGAGGCCTTAGATAAAAGAGATCATAAAAAAAGCACTCTTTGTGAGAGTGCTTTTTGAAAGCCAAGCTATAAAGTTTTTGTTAAAGTCTGTCTTAAGAAACAAGCTTAGAAAGTTGAGATATTTTTCTTGCTGCTTTATTAGGGTGAAAAATACCCTTTTTAACAGCTCTATCGATGCGACTGGCAAACAATCTAAAATTTGTTTGAGCTAAGTCAGCATCCTTATTAGCAACTGCTAAACGAACTTTTTTCTCAAAAGTACGAACGGTTTTACTAATTCGGGAGTTAACCTCAGTTTTACGGACAGTTTGACGAGCTCTTTTTGCTGCAGATTTATGATTAGCCAAAGCACTTTCTCCTTAAACGAAATTGCAATTTCAAGACTATGGCTTATCATAGCCAAGGTAGAGGGGCAACACCAATGGTAAAAGAAGAAAATCAGCCAAAAGCAAAGAAAAATCAAGGTGTTATCAGAGGGGCTATGGTGATGACCCTTGGAACACTGGCGAGCCGAATCTTAGGTCTTGTAAGGGATTTGGTGATTTTTGCTGGTTTTGAAAAAGGCCTTACAGATGCTTTTGTGGCTGCATTTAGGTTGCCCAATTTTTTTAGACGTCTTTTGGGAGAAGGGGCTCTGTCATCGGCTTATATACCCATAGCAAATAAGCTCGATAGTGAGGAGAGGGAACAGGATCTCAAAAGACTTGAAAGCCTTTTAATGACTCAGCTTTTTTTAATAGCGACTTTAATCGTATTGGCTTTTATTCCGTTTGCAGAATTTATTTTATCAAAGGTTGTAGCTGGGGTTTACGAAAACAACGAAATTAGGCCTCTCTTAGTAAACTTGGCAAAGGGACTGATTTTTTACCTTATCCCAGTGACGCAATTTGGGCTGATGATGGCTTTTCTAAATAGAAGAAAAGACTTTTTTGCAGCTGGCTTAGCTCCAGCCCTGTTTAATTTGGGTTTAATCTGTGTGGTTTTATTTTTTAAAAAATACTTATCAGAAGACAACCTATTAATAGGGGCCGTATTATTTGGAGGCTTATTACAGTGGGCCGTTGTAACTTTTCGGCTCAAGCAAATGGGAGCTCTGCCAAAGCTTAGCTTTGGATGGTCTGCAGATGTTACCAAGGTCATTAAAAAATTACTTCCGGCGCTATGGGGACTGAGTGCCTTTCAGTTGATGGGTCTTTTAAATTTGTATTTTGGTTCAAAGCTAGGTTTAGCAACCATATCACATTTGTATATGGCAGATCGCCTCATCGAGTTGCCGCAGTCACTTATCGTTGTAAGTCTTGGAGCAAGTTTGCTGCCATTTTTTTCCAAAAAATGGTCTGAAGGCAAAAAGGCAGATGCTAAGTTATACATTAAAGATTCTTTAAAATTTTTGTATTTTTTATTGGTGCCTTCTGTTGTCGGTCTCTTTTTGTTCCGTGAAGAAATAACAGGACTCCTTTTTGGGTATGGTAAAAATACGCCTCAAGATGTTTCAGCAATCTCTTTTATACTTGGTTATTACTGTGTCCTAATATTTCTGACCAGTTTAGTTAAGATTTTTTCACCCTTATTTTTTGCAGTTTCAAAAGCATGGGTCCCAGCGTCGACTTCGACTCTTGTTCTAGGGATACACTTTATTTTAGGTCACAGTCTTTTAGATATGGGTTTGAAAGGGCTTTTACTTTCTATGATTCTTGCTCAGTTGATTGGGATCATTTGGATGCTCTTGTTTTATCAAAAAAATATTGGGGATTTTCCTGTTGGAACTTTATTTAAAAACATAGGCATAAATGCTCTATTATCCCTTCCTTTCGTAGGAATCTATTTTGGCTTTCAACAAAGTCTTGGTTTAGTTTCAGCGGGTTGGATGACAAAAATACTCTTGTTAGTGGCAATTGGAGTCTGTGCGATTTGCTATTTTGGCCTAGCTATTTTATTTAAGCACAGTGAGTCTGATAAAATTAAAGGGCTCGTAAGAAAAATGATTGGAAAAATCATTAAATAAATTATAGAAAAGCTGTTGCTAAATAAACTAAGTAAAAGTTTTCGAGCACAAGGAGGTCTTTGATGTCATTTGTTTATCATGTAAAAACAAAATCAATGGAGGGGTCTAAGCTCCTTCCTCTTAATAAACTAAAAGACTCCTTTCCAGATAAGTACGAGCTTTATACTCAAAAGTATAAGGGACGAGAGCATCTTCTGAAAAAGCAAATACCTTTGTTAGGTTGTTTATGGAATGATGTTATCCATTTAGCACCCATACATCCCAGCGTCGTTTATAAGACAATGATTGATCATGGTTTACTAGAGGAAAAATATCAGGACATGGTCATTGAAGTATATAAAATACCAGTGCATCTTTTAGATGCTGAAAGAACAGTGAGTTATCAAAGTTATAATTATGATCGAAATAATTTTCAGCCAGATTTACAAAAATTTTGCCAGTTTGAAAAAAATAAATACACTGAGCAATTAGAAGTCTCAGATAAACAAATAGAGATTTGGAAAAATGATAAAGCTGCCAATAAAAAGCTTATGCTTTACAGCCATACTCAACATATTTTAACTCAAACTGAGATAGATATTTCAAGTCTTGATATAGAGGTTTTTAACCCTATTGAGTTTAATACAGTTCATAATTTTGAAGAAAAACAAAGTCCTATATCAAAGACAACTTAGTTTTAAGGTCTGTCCTGTAATTGTTCTTTAGCTTTTTGCCAGTAACTTTCTAGAGCATTGTTGTCCAATCTAGACATTGTAGAGCCATCTTTTTGGATCAGTTCTTTCATTAAATTAAAACGATTTGTCCATCTTACAAGAGTTTTATCTAAAGACTCTTCTGGATCAATATTAAGGTGTCGAGCAAGCTGTAATAAAGTAAAAAGAACATCACCAAATTCGTGTATTTGGTGCTCTCGTGTTTGGCCTAGGCTTTCCTTAAGTTCACCAACCTCTTCTTCGATCTTATCAAACAAGGCTTTAGGAGAGGGCCAATCAAAAACATCTCTGACTTCATGCCCCATTTGGAGGGCTTTCTTGATACTTGAAGACATGTCTAACCTCATTTTAGGGCGATATCCCCAATCATTGGACTTTAGTCAACGGGGGCAAAGGGATTGTTTTTTTTATAGTTTGTTTGGAGTTGTCGAAAAGGCTTAATATAGAGAAGGTGCATCTTAATGTAATATGTACCTAGATATAGAGTGTATTTAAATATAATAGTGTATTAAAATACATAGCGTAATTGCGGCTCTGGAGATTGTTTATGCCAAAAAAAGAAAAGACTTCCGAGTTAAGGAAGAAGACGGCAAAACTAGAAAGAAGGCCTTTTCTTCAGAGATGGTTTTTAAATAAAGGCTTGGATAAAAACCCTTTGTCCGTTTTTCTTGTTTCATTAAATGAAAGGCTCTCCCTTTTTAGGCTTTTTGCTGTCTTAAGTTTTTCATTTTTACTTTCATTTTTATTGTTCTTTCAGTTTGATTTAACGACTTCTGTTAGAGATGGAGAAAGAACAACAAGAGATGTTAAATCTCCTTTTTCTTTTGAGATTGAAGACACGCAGGCCTCTGCAAAAAAGAGAATAGAAGCACAAAAGTCTATTTTGCCAGTATTTGATTTTAATCCAAATGTGCTTGAAAAAACTTTAGATGAAATTTATCAAAGTTTTTTCAAAATGCGAAGTATAGCAAAAAAAACAGATTGGTCACGAAATGCTTCTAAGTTAGATTTACAAATCAAAGAGTTTTTCGGAAATAAACCAGATTTTGATAACTCTTTAAGTTACAAAATATCAGATCGTAATTTTGAGTGGCTTATTCAAGAGGGTTTTAGCTTAAGGGTGGATCAGTCCTTAAGAAAAATCATCAGTGTTTGGGGACAAAGTTGGACAGCTGATGGGTTTTTAAAATCGATCCCAAATGATCAAGAAAAAATTATCGGGAAACGTATTGATAGTGAGGGTGAAGGCGAAGAGATTGTCATACCGGTAAAGGTGGTAAAAGATCTGAGCAAAGAAGCTTTGTTCACTTTGGAAGGTGTTACTTTTAGTTATGATCTAACACCAGCAGAACAAAACAAAATCAAACAATTGGCATTTGAACTCATGAAGCCAAATCTAACCTTAAATCAAAATCTGACACAAAAAAGAAAAGAAGAAGCAAAAGCGCAGGTCTTACCAGTTGTTATGTCCGTAAAAAAAGGTCAGTTACTTTTAGCAGAGGGAGCAGTTGCTCAGCCAGTACATGTTAGTCTAGTTGAAAAAATTAAAGAGATACAAAATTCTAGTAAAAAAGATTTTTTAGTTTTATTTTCAACCCTATTTTTTACATTTTTAATTTTAGTCGGTGTCGCTTATATTAAACGCTATGAAGGGTCTAGATTAGATAGGAAGTCATTTTTTAAAGATTTTAAAATTATATCTTGTGTGCTTATTACAGTTTTATTGAGTGTAAAACTTTTGTTGTTTGCATTAGAGTCTTCAGTGGTCTTAAAGCTCGGTTATAAGATACCTGATTTAGCTCTTTGGCTTTTTACGCCCTTTTTATCTGGCGCAATGTTAATGAGTTTATTGTTAAAGAACAGAAACTGGAACTGGTTTTTCTCATTTGTTTTTTCCGTGGGTTTGGCATTTATTTTTGATAAAAGTTTAAGTTTGTTTTTGGTTTCATTTTTAGGAAATTTAGCTGCAGGGCAAGGTTTAATGTCTTGTAGAAGTCGAAATGATATTTATAAGTCAGGACTTTATGCAGGGCTTATTAGTGGAGTAGCTGTAATTTTAATGATGGGTTTTGATCATTCTTTGAGTGTTAGTTTTTTTGAAAAAATCATTTGGTTGTTTCCTGCTGCAATTTTAGGTGGTATTTTAAGTTCGTTTTTAACCTTAATTTTAACGCCTGTTTTTGAGTCTCTATTTGATTGCTTAACAGATGTAAAATTATTAGAACTAGCAAATTTTAATCACCCCATAATTAAAGACCTTATAGTTAAAGCACCTGGTACCTATCATCATTCTATGGTGGTAGGGAGCATGGTAGAAGCAGCGGCTGAATCTATTGGGGCTAATGGTTTGCTGGGTAAGGTGATGGCTCATTTCCATGATATTGGTAAAATGGAGCATCCAGCTTATTTTATTGAAAACCAAAGGCCTGGTTTTAATCCACATGATAGCATTTCGCCACATTTGAGTAAGACTATTTTAGTCGCTCACGTTAAAGATGGTTTAGAGATGGGTTTAAAGCATAAGCTAGGAAAACCTATTTTAGATGGCATTCAACAGCATCATGGTACGACTCTTATTAAATATTTTTATACAAAAGCTAAGCAAGAAAGTAACGAGGAAGATCGCATTGAAGAGGCTGACTTTAGGTACAGTGGTCCAAAGCCAAGATTTAAAGAATCGGCATTGCTAATGTTAGCAGATAGTTTAGAGGCTGCAGCGAGGTCTCTTGATGAGCCATCTCCTATGCGGTTACAAAACCTAATGAACAAAATTGTTGAGTCTAAGGTTGTCGATGGTCAGTTGGATGAGAGCGATTTAACCTTTGAAGAGCTTAATAAAGCAAAAGAGTCTTTTTACAATATTCTTTTAGGGATCTATCATCATCGTATTGATTATCCAGATGATAAGTTAAAGGACACAACCTCCGCCTATCGCGCTAATTTATCTTTGGAAAAGGAACTCCATACCAAATTGGCCAAAATTCCAGTTCCTAAAAAGAGTACACATTGAGCTCTGTAGATTTTAAAAGCCTTTTTATAGTAGACCCTTTGGATGAGATAGCAAAAAACTTAGATCTCAAAAAAATTGAAGAGCTTATAGTTCAGGTTATGAGCGACTTAAAAAATGAGTCCCAAGAAAGTCACCCAACTGGATTGCGCCTTAAAAAAAGTCGCGAATTAAAAAAGGCGACTCAGTTGATCATTAAATTGCTGGGTGATGAGGAAATGAAAGCTTTAAACTCTCAATTTAGATCTAAAGATTCTGTAACAGATATTTTAAGTTTTGAGTCTATAGAAGATGAAGATCTTGGTGAGCTTGTTATTTGTTCTAGTGTATTAGCTGAGCAGGCAAAGCAAAATGACATTCCAATAGCTGAAGAGTTCTTGTATTTGACCCTACATGGGATGCTTCATTTGGTTGGTTTTGAACATGAATATGATAAGGTTGAGGAAGCTATGATGTTTGAAATTCAGGATCGACTTTTTGATAAGTATAGAGACTTATGTTAACTCACCTCTATGTCTAATATTGAACTACAATCTACAGAGTGTTTAAAAAAGCTTAAAGACCTTAAAAAGAGCCTGTCTGAACTTAGGGGGTTTCTTTGACATTGATAAAAAAATTAAGAGAAAGTCTGAGTTAGAAGAAAAAGCTCAAAGCCCAAAAGTATGGGAAAACCCTGTTGAGTTTCAGAAGTTAAACCAAGAATTAGCACACATTAAAAATAGTATAGAAGAATTTAATATCAGCGATGAGTTAAGCTCTGAGTGTGAAATAGCTTTTGAGATGTCTTTAGAAGAAAAAGATGAGGCTCTTTTTAAGGAAGGCCAAGACAATCTAGAGAAATTAAGTGAGCAAGTAAAAGCTCTAGAGCTTAAGGGTTTGTTGGCTGAAGAGACAGATCATTGTTCTGTTTACTTTACAATAAACTCAGGAGCTGGAGGGACAGAAGCCTGTGATTGGGTTGCCATGCTTTACAGGATGTATACAAGGTATTGTGAAAAAGCTGGTTATAAAGTAGAGGTTTTAGATTTTACAGATGGAGATGCTGCGGGATACAAGTCTATTTCGTTTTCTGCTGAAGGGCCTATGGCTTATGGTTATTTAAAGGCTGAGTCAGGTGTTCACAGGTTGGTTCGTATTTCTCCTTTTGATTCTAATGGCAAACGACATACAAGTTTTGCCTCTGTTTTTGCTTGGCCCATGGTTGATGATGAGATCGAAGTTGAGATTAAAACAGAAGACATAAGGATCGATACCTACCGTGCCAGTGGCGCTGGTGGACAGCATATTAATAAAACAGACTCTGCTGTGAGGATAACCCATGCACCTACAGGTGTTGTGGTTCAATGTCAGACTCAGCGGAGCCAGCATGCCAACAAAGACAGCGCTATGAAAATGCTAAGAGCTGCTTTGTATGAAAAAGAACTTCAAAAAAGAGAAGAAGAAAAAAACAAACTCAACTCATCAAAAAAAATCAATGAGTGGGGCAGTCAGATTAGATCCTATGTTTTGCACCCTTATAAAATGGTAAAAGATCATCGGACTTCATTTGAAATGGGTCAGGCCGAGCAGGTTTTAGATGGCAGACTTGATGGGTTTATTGAATCTTACTTAAGATGGAACGCTGATCAGCCGTAAATATTATTTGTTTCTGTCAAATATTTGGACAACAAAAAATGGCACTGTTCAAGTGCTATGTTTGTAAGTATCTAAAATGATAACATATTATAGATAAACAACCTGGTAGAGTCTTTGCTTTGTATAGAGCATGACAAATTTAAATAAAATCACGATGTGTTTAATAATATCAACTTTAGCTTTAACTTCTTGTAATAAGCTGATGCCTCTTGAGTCTTTGGATACGAATATGCCGATACATAATAGGTTTTCAGATACTGGTGTTAGTGCAGTTAGTGGCGAGACAGCCACAAACGCAGTAACTGCGACTGTGCAACCAGTACCGGTAGTAGCTGATGCAGCCGGTGCAGCAGCTACAATAGCAGAGACTACGCCAGTACCACTAGTACCGGCAGCGTCTGAAACAGTTGTAACTGCTGAGGTGGTGACTGCGGAACCAACTATAGAAACGGAGACTGTTGCAGTTTCAACGGTTGCTGCGCCTTTAACAGTTAATGCTGCAACTACAACTTTTACAACAGAGCCTTCTGAAGAGGTAGTTGAAGTGTCTGAGGTACAAGTAGAAGCTGATGAAGTGGAAGCACAAGAAGATACATTTCTTCTTCCTCGTGGTTTAGAGAGATATAATAAGGTCTTATCTAAAGAGGACTTTGAAACCATATTGCAGACTCGTTTTATAGATGATGGAAACTGTATAGACCCTGATGCTGATGAACAAAGTTCACTGCTTGTGCTCGATTGTTCTGTCTTTAGTTTTGAAAAATCAGATCCTTCATTTTTCTATTCTACAGAAAATAGACTTTATATGTTTAATACTGAAAATCACAAAAAGCTATTTGTTGACAGTATTGATGCCCCAGATGTTGATGTGTATCCACTTGAAGCTAAGCCGATTTATATTTTTGAATATGGAATTGGCACTCATGAAGTAGAGCCTCCTCCAGGTTTAACCGTAGGTTATAGTATGAGTGTGTTGTCAGAAATAACCATTGCTTTAGATCCTGGTCACTATGGTGGCGATATGGCAGATGTTACTGGTAGACAAATGAAAATGGACTTAGATGATAATGATAGTATAGATATTGATTTTCAAGAGGGTACGTTGAACTACGCTGCTGCTTTGATCATGAAGAAATGGCTTAATGATCTAGGCGCAAAAGTAGTTTTGACAAGAGAAGGCATTGGATCGGAGGCTTTGTTAGTTAATGAAGGCTATCTAAGTAATTTTCTTTCTTCTGACGGATTAATCCCTGAAATAGGAAAAAGAGACTGGCAACGTCTTGATATTTTAGAGAGAGCTAAAAAAATTAACAATTCGAGAGCAGACCTAGCTTTGTCATTACATTTAAATGTTACTGGAGAGAAAGAACAGGGGATGTATGACAAAGTTGAAGAGAGCAAAGGAAGTTTTTTCATACCTGGTTATAATTTTGCACCACGGTTTCATCATGACTATGAGCAAGAAAGTTTTATGAGGCAAATTCTGAATAACCTTGAAACGCGTTCAGAAATTCTTGCTGAACATATTATTGAGGGACTTGAAGAAGAGGTTTATTCAAAAGACTATCATATTTTAAGTACAGAGGAACGGTACTCAAATTTTGCCTCTAAAGTTCAAAATGGTATTTATAAAGCAGACTTTGCTATTACAAGACTAGTCCATAATACGCCCATAGTTTTGCTTGAGCCTTTTTATCAGAATCAAATTGATGAAGCTAAGAGTTTAAACAAGAGAGAAGTAAAAATTGATGGGATGGATGAGCTGGTACCAATTCGTATTTTTGAATTAGCGCAAGCTTATGTCATGGGTATTTTAAAATACTTAGATGCAGATGAAGTTGATGTTAAGTTTTTTGAGGAATTTTCTGATCAAGAAATCCAAGGTCACAGAAATAGTATAGAGACGGAGTAAGGCTAAACAAAAAGGGCTATCTTTTGATAGCCTTTTTATTATGAGAACTTCTTATCTAAATCTAATTAGCGAGAGAACATTCCTCAAGCCCGTAAACGAGACACGTAAAGTTTTTCTTTGCTGCTAGTACATACCAAGAAAAGTTACTAAATAAGTGTTGGTAAGAGTTATAGATTCTTGCGTCTTTATCAAACATAGAGTTAACGCCTTCGTTGAAAACTCTTTTAGGCATAATGATATCTTTGCAGCCTTTTGTATTATAAAAGTCATAGTTTGTTGTTTGATCTAGAACAGTTGTACTCACTGTTACTTGTCTGGATTTTGAAATAAAAATAACCTCACGATCAGAGATGTCTGCTTGAACCTGATTTATTTGAGATAGATTCTTATAATCAAGGTCATAGCTCGGACTACAAACATCGTTCATAATTTTTTTAGTATCTTCGGCAAAGCCATAATTATAGTGATCTGTAGCATCCCAAGTCGACTTGTTAGGCCTTTCAATGTCGTACCAATCAATAACTTCTTGAGCATTACCAACAGCCTTAGCCCGTCTTTCTTCTTTACTGATATGAGTGAGTTTAAATTTTTCTATAAGGTTTTTCATATTGCCAAAAAATCTTTCACTATTAGTATATTGACCTAACTGAAGCTTGTAATTTGTAACATGTGCAGGAGCTTCGCCACAAAATTTTTCAAACCTTTCTATGTTTATAGTAGAAGTCTGATTTTTATAGTCGACATCCATGTACCCTACATAGTGAACGATTTTTCCATTTACTGAACACATATCACTATAGGGATAGCGAATTGTAACAACTTCTTCATCAAGAGTTTCACGTATGGTTTTATCTTCGGCATCAATAGGTTGCGGAGTAAATGTTGGTAGAGGTGCTGCAGGAGTAGGAGTTACTGACTGAGTAGCAAGTCTTTCTTTTGAAAACTCAACATTATCGCCAGCACATGCTGTTAAGAAAATAAAAATGAAACCAATGAGTGACCCAGTATATATTTTGCTCATTTGTTATCCCCCCGAATAATGTTACTAAGGTGTACTACAAGTTACATGCCAGTGTATTTTAAAGTAATTTAGTAAATAGATAAGAAGATTAGATACTTATAATGTCTCGCTTTGAGACACAAATTTTGTTTACTAAGAATATGAGCAATTTTATAAAATGCTATACAATTGTTTTTGAACTGTGGTTACCCAAAAAAATAAGTTATGTTTGGTAACTTAATGTGAGGATATTTTTTATTTAGTTCAAATATATAAAGTTAAGATAAGTCTAGGCTACATAGAGGATGATTAAAGTAAAAAAAGGCCATCTTTTGAAGATCGCCTCTATGTCTAATTAAAATGTACTAGTTATAGTTTAGGGTGCGCACTCGCCATCGCCAGAAACAAGACATAAAAAGTTTTTGCTACCCTTAAGGCTTCTCCAATCTCCAGCAGTTTGCATGGCAGAGTTATAGAAGTTTGAAATTGGCATAGAGCTGTCTTCTAGTCCTCTTACACCTTCATTGAAAACTCTCTTAGGCATGATGATATCTTTACAGTTGCTTGTGCCAGAAAAGGCATAATTAGTTGTTTGATCTAAAACAGTCAGGCTTACAGTTAATTCGTTAGATTTAGACATAAAAATAACTTCACGGTCTGATAAATCAGCTTGAATTTTCTCTAATTGAGACAAGGCTTCATAATCAACTTTATAGTCAGGGGCACAAACATTGTTCATTGTAAATTTAGTACTCTGTGCAAAATTATAAGTATAAGTGTCTAGTGAATCCCAGGTTGCTCTTTCTGGTCTTTCTGTATTGTACCAATTAATGACATAGTCTGCATTTTCTACGGATTTAGATCTTCTTTCTTCTTTAGAGATGTTTGTTAACTCAAACTCTTCAATCAGATTTTTCATGTGTTCAAAGAATCTATCTCCTAGGTAGTATTCTCCAAGAGCTAGTGTGTAGTTTTTGATAACGTCATTTGCGGGTCCGCAAAATTTTTCAAACTGTTCAACATTCATTGAAGCCGTCTGTGTATGATAGTCTACATCCATAAAACCCTTAAAGTGGACAATTTCTCCATCAACAATACAATGATCAAGATATGGATATCGAACTATCTCTAGTTTTTCTCCAAGAACTTCACCTATAGTTTGTCCTTCTGGGTTCATAGGCAATGTATTGGTACCAGTGGTTGTGCAGACTGTAGGAGCAGGTGTTATTGTAGGGTTAACTGATTTAATGGTCTGAGTATTTTCTTTTGAAAACTCAACGTCATGCCCTGCACATGCTGTTAAAAAAATAAAAACGAAACCAATTAAAAATCCTGAATATGTACTGTTCATGAGTTCTCCCCCAAATAATGTTACAGAGGTGTATTACAAGTTACATGCCAGTAGATTTTATAAGAATTTCATAAATACACAATTATATTAGATATTTAAGTTGTCTCAAAATGATACAGTTTTTTGAATTATCGAAATTGTAGGCAATTTTCATAAATTGTCTACAATGGTTTTCAAATTGTGATGTCACAAAAGAGCTTTCATGTTAAAAATGAACTTAAATGATTCTGAGTGGAATTCCCATATACACATATTAAGGACTTTGTTAGTTTGGTGAAATATGAAATTTCCTGTTTTTTGGTTACAGCTACATTTTAGATTGAGGGATTTTTTTAAGCCGCTTTCATTTTTTCCACTTATTGGCGTTGCCTTAGGTGTCTTTACCTTGCTGAGTTGCTTGGCTGTTATTACGGGTTATAAAGCTTCGCTTGAGAAAACAGTTCAGTCCCTTTCGGGCCATTTTACTGTTTCAGCTCGGAATGAACCTATATATGATACACAACATGTAAATGAAAAAATTAAGAACTTTTTAGGGGATGAGCTAAGGCTTGAGAGAAGTTTGCCGCTTATAAGAGCTCAGGCTTTGTCTGCTGTTGGGGGCAAGGTACAGGGGATACAAATTGAAGGTGTTTCGCAAAGTTATTTGCATAGTGAAACTTTTATGTCGAGAACATCTCAGAGCAAACTCATTGAAAAAGACTTAGATCAAATTCCATTTTATGTGGGTACGGCTTTTGCTAAAAAATATAACTTAAAACTTGGCAGTGAATTTTTTGTAATAGCTGGAGATCCAAATTCTGGG
>CALGNA010000128.1 GCA_937958795.1 uncultured Bdellovibrionales bacterium
CGTTCGATCTCTACATCCAGATCATAAAGCTCAAACCTTGATGGATCTAAATCTTTCCAAAAATGATAGATGGCAGTTTTACCAACACCTCTGTGCCCAAAAACAAAACTATCTTCTTCATTCATACCAAAAACCTGAGAAACATTCATATTTTTACTTTATTTAATTTTTTAATAAAATCAAAAAACAATGGAAAACTCTTATAGACAGACTGTTCATCACTTATAATCAATGGCAAACCCTTAAGCTTTAAAAGATGAAACAACATCACAAGACGATGATCAGAGTCTCCACTAAATTCTAATTTTTTTTCGTTTGCTAAAGCTTGAATTTCTAATTTTTTTAAATTTAAATCTATTTTTTCTAATTCTAATTCACGTCCTCTTAAAACATAAGGCACTTGCAATCTATCTAAAACTGTCAAAGCCTCAGAAAGGCGCTTTGACTCCTTATATTCAAGTCGACTTGGAAACTTTATTGTTACCTTTTCTCCTAAAACAATAAAAAAACCCAAACCTACTAAAAACAGGTCCGGATACTTTTCAAAATCAAACCATAAGGTTTTTTGATTTTTTACAACATCAAAAAGGCTTAAATCTGAAGGAACAAAAGCCCCTTCTGCCTTTAGAAGATTAAGTTGAGTGAATATGTCAAAACCACGAGCCTCCGGCTGTACACTTGTATCAAAATCAAATTGGAATTTAGCTTCTTTATTTTTAGCGTAACAAAGGGCTAATGAACTCCATAAAACAGAAGCATCTTTTTCAAGACAATCTAAAAATTTCTTATAATCAAACTTATCTTTATCATAACCTAATGTATAAATTTTTTGCTCCTGCTTAGAGAAACTAAAACCTATTTTTTCTAACCACTTAGAGGTCATTTCTAAGTATGGAGCTTCGTTTTCTCCACCAGTGAAATAAATTTGTTTAGGGAATTTTTCTGTAACAGAGGCTAATATTAAACACGCAGAGGCGACTTGAGTTGTTTCATCAAGATTAAGTACAATTTTATGAGGCCAAATGGCACTTCGACTATCAATCTCAAGATTTTCTCCTACAAAATTTGATTTTACATTTAATTGATCAAAGAGCTCAACCAAGGCGTTATGTGGACGCTTAGACAAGGCTGTATCCATTTTAATTTTATAAACACCCGGGTGAAGTGTACAAAAAACAGCAAAAAATCTTAAGCTTGTACCTCCATTGCCAATATACAGAATATCTTTTTGACTCAAAAAGTCTTGAAAACAGGAGTACATCTCTTTGACATCCATGCTTTGCGACAAACATGGAGTTGTTAGACTTCCAGTAAGTGCCACCTCTAAAAGATAAGACCTATTTAATAATGATTTAGAATATGGAATATATTTTAAAACTTCCATTATGCTTTAACCCCTTTCTTTCTACGCTTTAATCCAGCCTTGATACTGACACTGATTCATAAACTCTGAATGAGTCTTCCAAATAAGCCTAGGGCCTTTTTCAGAAGGAAATACCATTAAAATTTTTGAACCCTTATTTTTTTTATCTGCCATCAAAAGAGCTTCACAGTGATTTTTTTCAATTTGAATATCAGAAACCTCAATTGGATGGTGCAAAGAAAGCAACTTCAAAAAATCATTATAAGTATTTTCAGTAATATGCTTCTCCTCAAAACTCCATTTTAGAATAAACAACAACCCATACTCTATGGCCTTTGAGTGACTGAGATTAAAATGCTTTTCTATAATGTGACCAAAGCTATGCCCCAAATTTAAAACCTGCCTTTGAGACTTTTGCTCAAAAGGGTCTTTTTTAACCCACTTAATCTTCTCTTTTTGAAGTGTTTTAATCCAGTCCCAAACCCAGTTCTTAAAATCGGCCTGCTCCTCAAAGCTCTCAGCTAAAAATTTTTGGCTCCAAACCTTTGGCCATGCCAACATAGTGGTTTTTACTATCTCTCCCCAAGCTTCTTGTGGCTCTTGAGAGCTTACTAGACCTTGAACAGCAAAAACCTCTGCAGCTGCATGAAAAGACCCAATATGATTTTTTATTTCACCAAAGTTCAAAGCAGATTTTCCACCAATAGAAGAATCAATTATACTTAACCAAGTTGAAGGCACAAAAACCCAAGGGCGTCCTCTTTTATAGATAGAGGCCAAAAAACCTGTAAAATCACCCACACTCCCACCACCAATAGCCACAAATCTTTCAATGTTATGGATATCTTTAGTTTGAAGCTGAGAAAGCAGAGATGATAAGGCATCTAAGCTTTTAAGCCCCTCTCCTGCAGTTACAACAAAAACTCGGTCTTTGTACTTAGTTTTCAATTTTTCCAAAAAAGGCTGTGTATTAAAGTAATCATCGACTAAAATAAGGTCTGTATCTTTGAACTTAAGTTTATTTACTTTAGATAAAAAGACTCTTTTTTGAGAAGCTGGGTGGTGCAAGCTAGATTTGTTATTTTTTCTTTGGGTCCATAAAGTGGGCAACATCATCTCCTAAAGCATTAAATAATAAGACTGTAGCAGATAAAAAAAGCCCAGGTAAAACTAAAATCCAAGGTGCTATAAATAATTCTTCAAGTGCCCCTGCAATCATGGCTCCCCACTCAGCAGTTGGTGGCTTTACACCCATACCTAAAAAACCCAGTCCTGCAGAGGCCAAAATAGACTCCCCCCAAAATAGCGCCCCTTGGCAAAACAAAGGGGCACTTATGTTTGGCAACAGTGCCATAAATAGATTTTTAGAATCTGAATAGCCTAAGCTCCTATTGGCTTCGATATAAGATTTTTCTTTTTCTGCTAAAACAAGAGCTCTGGTAAGTCTCAACCAACTTGGTAAAAAACTAATGCCAACGGCCAAAATAGTATTTCTTAGTGAGCTACCAAAGAAGGCTACTAAAACTAATGCCAACAGCAAACTAGGTAAACTTAACAAGATTTCAGTTATTTTTTGAATAACCGCATCAAAAATACCTCCCTTAAAAGAACTTAGAGCTCCGAGGAAAATTCCAATGACAGCAGATCCAATAACACAACAAAAACCAATAAAAAATGAAAGCCTTGCCCCATACATCACTCTCGACCACAAATCTCTTCCTAACTCATCTGTTCCAAAAGGAAGCGCAAGACTCTTAAAAGGAATAAGCCTACTCTCTCCAACAATTTCTAATGGTGAGTTCCCTGATAAGAAGGGACCTAGCAAAGCTACTAGAAACCATAAAAATAAGAGGTAAAAACTCATTGGGTACTTTTGAGATAAAAGCTTCATGACTTCACTCTAGGATCGATGAACCCATAAAAAGAATCTACAAGAGCTTGAGTTAATACAACAATTATACCAATAAAAAATACAGCTGCCTGCACAGAAAAATAATCTCTAGCCAATAAACTTGTTACAAGCCATCGACCCATTCCAGGCCATGAAAAAAGAGTCTCTGTTAAAACAGCACCTGATATAAGGCTTGCAACAACAACTCCACCACTAGTAAAAATAGGCAAAAAGGCATTTTTAGCTATGTGAACAGAATTAATTTTTTTCTCTGGAAGTCCCTTAGAGCGAGCCACCTGAATGTATAAATCCTTTGAAACTTGTAAGGTCGATACTCTTGTCAGTTTTTGAATAATTGCCAATGGAATGGTTCCTAAAACAAGTGCCGGCAATATAATATGATGGCAGGCACTTAAAAAGCTTTGAAAAGGCTTCTCTGAAAAAAAAGCATCTATCAAATAAAACCCTGTTATATTATCAACTCTCAAAAAAGGATCAATTCGACCCGAAACGGGAAAAATATTTATTGTATATGCAAATAAAAAAACAAGAACTGCACCTAACCAAAACACAGGTATGGAGTAAAAAAACAAGGTTATCTGACTAAGAGCCTTATCAATTTTTGTACCCACATTTTGTGCACTTAGCTTACCTAGATAGTAACCCAATGGAAAAGACCAACTTAAAGCCAATAATGACAACTCCAAAGTAGCTGATAAATAGTTTTTTAAATCTACCAAAACGGAAGTTCTTGAAACTGTCGAGACTCCCCAATCAAAATATAAAATAACTTTTTTAAAAAAAATAACAAATTGAATCAGTAAAGGCTTATCAAAACCCCATTGTTTTCGATAAAACAATAGCTCATCTTCTGATAACCCCCTCTCACCATAAAGTGCTAGTATTGGATCTCCCGGCAACAGTCTCACCAATAGAAATACTAAAAATAGGATAAAAAAGATTGAGGGCAAACTCGATAACACTCTCTTAAAAAAAAGAAAGCCCCAACTTTTCATAAAGCTGCTTTACTTAATGGGTAAAAATTTTCTGTCCCCAATGGATTTAAAGAATATCCTAGCCAACCCTTTTTTAAAACCCTAAAAACTTTTGATTGAGCTACTGGTACCCAAGGCTGATCCTTATTAAAAACTGTTAAAGATTTTTTATATAAAGCTTCTCTTTCAGAATCATCTACTTTTGCTTCAGCGGTATTTAAAAACTCATCAAAACTTTTATTACACCATTGCGCCAAGTTACTACCGGCTCCTACCGCATCACAACTTAATAGAGTTTGTAAAAAGTTCTCAGCATCTCCATTATCACTCGTCCACCCCATTTGTATGGCTTCATGCTCACCTGCTCTAGATTTAGATAAATAGGTAGGCCAATCGTAGGTCATAAGCTCAACTTCTACACCAATTTTTTTTAAATCTTGCTGGACCAGTTCTCCAAATTTTTTACCATTTGGCATATAGGGTCTTGATACAGGTAGAGTCCACAACTTGAATTTTAAGCCTTCTTGTCCCGCTTCTTTTAGTAGTCTCTTTGCCTCTTCTGGATTATAAATATGTTTTCTTTTTTCTAAAGAAAGAAACTGATATGGAACTGGATATGAAGTGCTGTGAGCTTCACCTTTAAAAATTGGGTTTAAATATGATTCTTTATTCATTGCTAAAGATAAAGCCCTCCTTACCCTGCTATCTGAAAATTTTTCTAATTTTGTATTAAACGCAATGTACCCAACATTAAGACCATCTTGTTTAAAAGTCTGAAGCTTAGGATTTTTAGACAAAGTTTCCCAATGCACAGGTGAAGGCTCTGCAATTAAATCGCACTCTAGGGTCTGCATTTTTTGAAAACGAGTTAATGAATTTGGCGTAATAGCATAAATCAAATCTTTGATCTTTGCTGGCCCCTTATAATAGTTTTGAAATGAAGCATATCGAATAATAGAATCTTTTCTATACTCAGTAAGTATAAATGGCCCAGTCCCTATGGGCTTAAAACCCATTTGGTCCTTACTATTCTTTTGAGTTAAGTATTGAGCATATTCTGCAGATAAAATACTAGCAAAATCCATAGACAGATTTTTTAAAAAAGTTGCTGATGGTCTCTTTAAAACAAACACAACTTCTGTTTCTGATACAATTTTTACTTCGCTAATAAGCTTATCAAGCCCCATTGCTTTAAAATATTCATAAGAGCCTCCATTGACCTTATGATAGGAGTGATCTTTTTTTAACATTCTATTAAATGTAAAAGCCACATCTTGAGAGCTGAATTTTTTTTGTGGAGCAAAACCATGATTTGTATGAAACAAAACACCCGATCTTAACTTAAAATGATATTCCGTTCCAGCTGCATTTATCTTCCAGCTCTCTGCTAGCTCTGGCTTAACCTTAAATGTCCCTAGCTCAAGTGTTACCAATCTATTATATAAAGGCTGTGAACTAGCATTAAAACTTGTTCCATCTGTCGCAAGTTGTGGATTAAATATGGAAGGAGACCCTTCTGTACAATAAACAAACCTACTGTCATCACTTGCGATTTGTTTTTTTTGACAACCTAAATTTAAAAAAACAAGCCCTATCATAAAAATTATTCCAAAGAAGTAAAATTTTATAGAGTTAACTTTTCCAAAACTATTTTTGTACATTGTATGTTCCTTATTTATTTTCTTGGAGCCAATCAATTTTAGAAAACCCATTTTGCTCCAAAAACTTATTCGAAGCAGAAAAGTGTCCGCATCCCCCAAAACCTCTTCTAACAGAAAATGGGGAAGGATGGGAGGTTTCTAAAATAAGATGTTTTTTATTGTTCAATAAATTTGATTTTGATTGAGCATGTTTGCCCCACAACATAAAGACGAGTGGTTTTGATCTTTCGTTGAGTAATGTGATCACTTTATCAGTAAAAACCTCCCAACCCCTCTTTTGATGAGAAGCTGGCTTATGAGCCTCAACCGTTAATACAGTATTTAATAAAAAGACGCCTTGCTGAGCCCAATAGGTCAAATCACCGTCTCCTTGGTATGAACCCACTAAGTCTCGTTCAATTTCTTTTACAATATTTTTAAGAGATGGAGGCATTTTAACTTCAGTAGGAACTGAAAATGACAAGCCCATAGCCTGACCTGGTCCGTGATAGGGGTCTTGCCCAATAATAACCACCTTAATCTTTGAAAAATCTGTCAATTTAAAGGCATTCAAAATGTCTATCTTTTCTGGATAAACATCTTTATCTAAAGAGTTTTCGAGTTCCAAAAAAGTGCTCAGTTCTCTGTAGTAGGGTTTATCCCACTCAGGCTTGAGTTTTTGACCCCATTCATTCTCTAAAAGTGGCTGATTTTGCATAAACAGATCATGGAGCTAAAGAGCTCAAAGATCCAGATACGGCGCTTTATTACATAAAAAAAAGCCTAAAGTTTCCTTTAGGCTTTCTAGATTGATTACGAAGATCTAAATTCATTCGATCTTTAGTCTTGTAGGTCTTCTTTTTCTTTTAAATAGCTATAGTTAACAATCGTTCCTTCATCAGGAGTTGGGAAAAGGTAAATCGTACCATTTTCATAGTTCCAAAGAATAGGCTGCTGTGTATTTTGAATCTCAACAACCAAACTTCCCTCAACTGGCTCATGTTCAAGAGTGATGCTATCAAATCTCAGTCTCTTACTCATAAACTCACTCATGGTACTTAGTTTTTGACCATAATTTGTATCACAGATATCAAAAGACAAGCCACGAGTCGCTCTACTTAAACTAACAACTGCTTCTCCATATTCACTTGCACCTGAAATACTTCCTCCCTTCTGAATATCAAGACACTCTTTGTCCCCGGGGAGAACTGAAATACTAAAAGCTGTTACCTTTTTTTCCTGTCCAAAATGAAAATCAATTCTACTCAATACATCGTTTGCAGTTGGCAAACGTGAGTTATTCATTTGCTCTTCTGCTGTTTTTTGCTCATCTTCATCAGTTAAAGTTAAAATAACCAACTCAGCATCTTGTCTGAAAAAGCCTCTATTAACAGAATGTCTTTTATCAACAGCCATCATCATAGCTAGAAGAGGTTTCTCATAAAAAGTTGCACAGTTTATATTGTTCGTACATGTAATAGCTTCTTCTCTCTCAATTGCTTGCTTAAATAACAACCTAGGATTAGATGATTGTGGTGATATATATAGACTTCCATTGTCGCCAATTCGATCTAAATTACCATAATAACCTGGAGTGTTTTCTTTTCCTTGAGACAAAACATCAGTTGTTATAACTCCGATTCTATAATCAGCATCTTCTATATACGAAACAAACTGATCAAACTGATCTGCAATAATTTTTTGCTCATGAACCATAGACCTAGAGTTATCAACTACTACTAGAATATCAATTGCTTTTGACTCAGCAGTTTGTGTTCTACCTGAAGCAAACATTTCAAATCGAGAAAGAGTTGGCGGCTCATTAGGTTCACCTGGAGTGCTTGGCCCTGTTGATGTACCTTCTACGCCTGCTGTTGTAAACTCAACGCCCTGGCAACCAAATAAAAATACTGTGCTCACGGACATAATAAAAAACAATCTAAACTGTTTTGTTATGTGTTTAAGAAAATTCAATGTTGCCTCCTACGCTCTACATGTACTTCTACTAGTACAAGAACTAGGCCAGACCTTTATCCCCTGGATAAAAATCCTATTCCCTTTAAGTGTTTAATTTAAATGAAATTTATAGCGTGTCTTGTTTTGATAAATTGATTTATTTTGTATAGCTTAATTTATTGAATACTTTTTAAACAAAAAAAGATTCTTTATTTTGTTTCAAAATTAGATTTAAAAAAATATGTGTATGATTTTTAGTAACCAAACATGATAAAAACCATAGTTACAGCCTTTAATCATAAATAAAAGGAACTAGAATTCACGAAAGTTCTTTTTAATGATTAAATTTTGGGCAACGAAATAGCCTGTGCAGTAATAGCGCCCCAAAAAAAGCCAGCTTTAGCTTTCAATAAATGATTGTTTCCGTCAGTTGTAACCCAAACTTCAATATCCCATTTTTTTTTCTTTTTACCATTAACTAAAAAAACAGGCTTTAAAACATAAGCATCAAACCTACCAGCCTTTACCCGAATCTTTTCTCTTCTAAGGACTGTTGTTTTTAAAATCACGTTATTTCCATTGTCTGCAATTGGTACATCGTAAGTTTTACCAACTTC
>CALGNA010000129.1 GCA_937958795.1 uncultured Bdellovibrionales bacterium
TTCGAGTCTGGATCCTAAATTTTTAAGGGCATCAGATCTTGAGCTTCCTAATGTGATGTCTTGTAGGAAACGATTGAGTTCTTGGCCGAGAGTTCTATCAGGAGATTTTTCTACAATTTTTTGTATGGCCCCAACAAAATCAAGACCTGCTTCAGTGGAGAGTGCGAGTAGATCAATTACAAATGGTAGGTCTTGTAAGGTTTCTAATTTTCTGCGTGCTCTTTCTTGGTTGCAGTAGAGTTTTGGAAACATAAAACCAAAGCCAACCATAAAGAACACAAAGCCGATAGGTAAATCAATTTGTAATGCAAACCTAAGAAGTATTAATGCTAATGGTAAAAAGACGCCCCAGAAAATCTGTAAGCCAATGTATTCATCTGGGTTTAATTCTTTCTCTAAGCCTGCAATTTTCAGGTTATAGGAAATATTTTTTCTGTAGGCTTTGTTTTTAATTTTGTGTGCATAGCCTAGAGTTAGGTTGTGTACCAGTGTACGAGAGATATTAATTAAACCGGATTTAGTTTTTTTGGGCCTATCTTCGTCATCCCAACTTATGAGCTCATTTTGTTGGCCTTGTCCAAGAAAAAATTGCATAGCTAAAAAGACTGACAAGCCAGTCGTTATTAAGCTAAGAATAAGTAGGCCATTTTCAAACAAAATATTCTCCCAATATTTGAGGTTGCAATGAAAAAAAGAAAATTAATTTTAGGATCACAGTCTCCTCGACGTTCTGAATTATTGTCCCAATTACAAATTCCCTTTAAAGTTCAACCACTTCTCGTATCGGAGGTTTTGCCAAACCATATAAGTTTAGAAGATGTCTGTAGTGGAATAGCTAGACAAAAGATGGGTGCTTTTATGGTAAATCCAGACCTATGGTCAGGGCAAAAAGCAGTTGTTTTAGTAGCTGATACCCTTGTTAGGATTGGTGACCAGCACTTGGGTAAACCGAAGAAGAAATCAGAGGCAATTTTTATGTTAAAATTACTTTCTGGAGAGGAGCATATTGTTGAAACTGCTTATCAAGTTTGGGATTCTGTAGAGGATAAAGTTTATAAGAACTTAGTATGTACAAAGGTTGTTTTTCACAAGCTGACAGACCTTCAAATTATGAGATATGTTGAAACTGAAGACCCCCTTGATAAAGCGGGAAGCTATGGCATTCAAGAGGCAGCAAGGTCTTTTGTGAAATCTATTAGTGGATCCCTCGATGGTGTTATGGGGTTGCCTATGAAAGAAGTTGAGGAATTATTTGCGAAACAAGGATGGGATTTTGAATAAGTTTATTCCTGTTGCTTCAAAGCTTATTATTCAACAAATTAGGACTCAAAACCCTAAAGTTGAAATTGTTGCTGCATCTAAAACTCAATCAGAAGCTAAAATTTTAGAACTTCATAATTTGGGAATAAACCACTTTGGTGAGAACTACTTTTCTGAGTCAAAAGCCAAAATATGTTCTTTAAGAAAAACTCACCCTCAACTTGTCTGGCATTATATAGGGCGTATCCAAAATAAATTTGCCACAAAACTTTTTGATAACTTTGATATTATACAAACTGTTTGTGAGATGAAAACTTTGCTTAAGTGGGAACAATATCAGAAAGATTTTCCAGAAGTCGTTTGTCCAAACTGGTATATTCAAGTTTCTTGGGATGCGAATGAAAATCGAGGCGGGGTTCATCATTCAAAGTTAAAGGACCTACTTTATGAAGCTTCTAAATTGGAGATTTTCTCCTTTTTCAAGGGTATAATGGTCTTGCCTCCCGCCAGTAGCTCAGTTGATGAGCTTAAGCGTATCTATTCTGAGGCCCGTTCAATAAAAGATAATTTAGAAATTAAATTATCTTTGCCGTCTTTAGTCTTATCTGCTGGGATGTCTCAAGACTATGAAATAGCCATAAATCATGGTTCAACTATGGTTAGGCTAGGTGAGGTCTTGTTTGGTCAACGTACTAAATAGTAATGAAGCGAGTTGAAAAATGAAATACGTGCAGAAGTTTGGATTTATAGGTGCAGGACAGATGGCTCAGAGCACGATTGAGGCCCTTGTTAATAAGCTTCAGATTAGCCCTAAATCTATATTTGTAACAAACAAGTCCAGTACTAAGGCACAAAGCCTAGCAGACCAATATGGAGTTCAGTTTGTGGGATCAACAGATGAGCTTTTGGATCAAGCAACATGGATTTTTTTAGCTATGAAGCCTCAAGATTTTGAAGAGGCTCTTACAGGTTTTGTTAAAGCTTTTGATGAAAATCATGTGGTATTAAGTTTTTGTGCAGGGATAAGTTTAGAAATTTTAAAAAACTATTTACCAACGGCTAAAAACTTTGTGCGAGTGATGCCCAGCTTGGGGACTCGATTTGGTATAGGGATGCTTCCATATGTCTGGTCTTCAGAAAAGCGGAATTTAGAAACAACAATTGAAGATGTCCTCAGTGTGCTTGGAACTCCTGTTTTAGCTACAGAGTCAGAGACTTTTGAAGCAGCTATGGTTGGATGTAGCTCTGGCCTTGGCTTTATTTATGAGCTGATGGGGATTTGGAAGGATTGGTTAGAAGAGAGAGGTTTTGATCCTGAGTTAGCCCACAATATGGTCGTTCAAACATTTAAAACAGCAGCAGTTGTTGCTGAGAAATCTACAGATGCTAGTTTTGAGGGGCTTCAGAATAAGGTCGCTTCTAAGAAAGGTGTCACAGCTGAGGGGTTGAAGGCCTTAAGAGAGATGGAAGTGGATAGGGTTTTAAGGGTGAGTTTTGAGAAGGCTTTATTGCGAGATGAAGCTCTACAGGACCAAGTCATGCAGCAGATTGGACGTTCTTCTTCCTGATAAGCTTTTTTTAGGATATTCAGACAGTTTCTTTTTATTAGAACTAGTTTTTTAGCCAAAGGTCTTGAAGTCAGGGCTTGGTATGGCACATAATAGATATAGGTCTTTTTGTTAGGAGTTCTGAGTGAGAAGCCGATTGAGTCAAATTTCTGATAAAACATTTGTTAAAACCTTAAGAGGATATGATCCTGTTGAAGTTCAGACTTATTTAAGACGTATCTCTGAAGAGTTAGAAAAAATTGTTGATGAGAGAGACGGGTTAAGACTAGAGGTTAAGAAAAAGCAGGTTGAACTTCAAGACTATCACGAGCGCGATCAGCTTTTAAGAAATACAATTGCAAACGCTACCAAAATGACAGAAAGACTTCGATCTGATGCAGGCCGTGAATCTAAACTTATTTTAATTGAAGCTCATCAAAAAGCCGAAGCTATTGTTAGAGATGCTAAATCTTCTTTGTCTGGGATTTATAAACAAATTTCTCAGCTTAAGCAGCAGAGAATGCAGTTTGAAAGTAACTTAAAGGCTTTAGTTAAATCTCATTTATCTATGCTTGATCAAAGTAAGAACTTCTTTTCTGAACCTGAAGTTCCTAAAAGTTTTGAACAATCACAAATGTCAGATCATAAACGTCAGAGCCTTGAAGATAAGGTTAAAGACTTATTAGATGAGAAGATCCCAATGTCTGGTCCGGAGATGGATCTGTAGTTTAAGGTGGCTTTGAGTGCTGTATTGAGCTGACTTTATTTAAAATTTCTCTGTATTTGAGCGTGTAATATATTCATTTTTAATCCAATAAGCCCTTCTTGTGGTAGATGTCACTTTTAGGAGTTTAAAGATGAAATTAAAATTTTGTGTATATATATTGGTTTGTTTTTGGAGCTGCTTATCTTTTGCAGATGTTATAAGAAGCACTGTAAATGGAAGTACTCAAATGGTTGAATGTCATTTTAATGGCGACTATAGAACTATTAACAAAGTATTGGTTCCATACTTAATAGAAAATAATGAACTTCAATTTAACGTTGATAGGCCTATTAAAGTAAACAATTCAACATTAGGTTTTGATCACTATATTGAGTTGGCTGATGAGCTCAAAGCTGAAAGTTTGCTTGAAAGATCTGAAATAAAATATGGATTAGATTCTGCAGTCATTACTTTAGAAGATTTTGGTGCTAAAGCATGGTTTAGTTTAGATTATGAAAGAGTTTCGATGAGAAATGATTTTGATGTAACTTTGAGAAATGAGTATACTTATCTTTTCCGGTCTTATGAAATGCTCTATGACTGCTTAAGTAATAGCTCTAAATTTACTGGTGATAATAAAAATGAAGCTTTAGGGGTAATCTTGAGAGGATATCATCAATCTAGAGACAAAATTTTAAAACTTGTAAAAGAAATCATGATGGAATCTAACCCAAGTCCTTTTCGATATGAACCAGATATTGACGAGATTAAGAGCGTGTTTTGATAAGAATTGTTTATATAATTTATATTTTACTGATATCAGGCACGCAAAGTTCATTTTCAAATGAAATCTCTACTGTTGTTCTGTCTTCTTATTATGAAGTTGGACCAGGAACGCTAGATCATGAGCTCATTCTTGCAAATCATGGAGCATATCTCCAGCATGATCTAGTAAAGCAAAAAATTAGAATTATAAAAGCATTTAAACCAAGTGAATTAGTCGAATACTATTGTGTTTATGAAAAAATAAATTTTTATAATGCTTCGTGGGATTCTCAAGTGTCGGACTCTAATAAACTGACTGACTATTTTCCTGAATATACGCTATTAACAGTGTCTCCAATTAATGTAGACCCTATTCAATTTATTATTAATGCAGAGGAGAATTTTGAAAATACATCTTTTGCTAAATCTGATGCTTTGGGAAGAAGAATGCTCTATGGTGTTAAAGTTATGGGGTATTTACAAGGAGGAAAAGTGGCCATAACAAGAGCAATAAAAGTACTAAATAAGCATGCAGATGCGAGCAATAAGAACTTATCTGAGCTTGGCGGTTTTATACCAAATTTTGTTATTCCAACAGCGATTGAAATAACGAGGTTATCAAAGAGGTTTGATAATGGAGTTAATAATATTATTGAAAGTGCTTATAATTCTAGAGACCGATTAGACGAAGATAATTTATATTTTGTATATATAAATAGCAGAGAAGGTATTGAGCCTTTTTCTGAAGTTATTAGTCCGTATATTTTTGAAGCTATGGATATTTATTTTGAAAAAGGATATGCGCAGGACTACAGACATGCATGTCCTGAGTTTGAATTGTAACTACTCTAGCCCTTTATACCCATCAGTTATTACACAAATACAAACAAAGCCTAAGTCTTCAGCTTGTTTAGACCAAAACTTTAGTTAAACAAGCATCTCTATCGATTGTGTTATTGGGTTAGGATTTTATTTATAGCAAAGAGAAAGCAGTGGTTGGATAATTAAACATGAATTAAATCTCATCTAAGATTTTATAACTCGTACTGCGACCACCACCTGGGTTTTGAATAAAAATACCTCGTTCTTTCAAAGTTTGAATATCTCTAAAGGCCGTATCCTTTGAGCATTTAGAAATTTTTGCGTATTTTGAAGTATTCATGTGTCCTTTAAAGTCGTCTTTAAGCATACGGTTAATGATGAGCCGTTGTCTGTC
>CALGNA010000130.1 GCA_937958795.1 uncultured Bdellovibrionales bacterium
TTGAAAATCATAAGAGGCTGTGAGTGTTGTACGTCTAATAAACCTTGGCTAAATCCAAAAAAACCTTCCGTATAAGAAATTTCTACGTCACTGACTTTATAAGCACGGGACTGCTGGGGTTTTTCTTCAACAAACACCTCAACTTTATTTAAATTAAGCTGTACAAATGGGCGAGCAGACTTAAGTCCTCTCTGATCATTACAATGAGCATTGTTCATGTCTCTACCGACAGCATCTTTTGATGGCTCAATATAGCAATGCTTAACAATTGGTATGTATAAAAAAGTTGGATGCTTTTCAAGATTCTTTGTCATCAAAGACGGGTCTATGACTCTTGCAAGTAATGCAGTTTCACCTACTTCAAAAACAATATTACAGTGCCTTCCATTATTTACATGTGTTAAACCAAAATAACTAGGCCCTGCCAGGGCCTGCACATCTCTAGCCCAACCGCACATAAAAGTCTTTAGTGATTTAATATTTCCGTCTGTCCCATAATTATAAAAAAAACTTTTATGAATATAAGGAAAACTTGTTTGACCCTGAACCTTGTTTAACAAAGTCTGTAACTTTAATAATTCTGGATTAGGCTTAGACTTTTCTAACCGATCCCCTAATTTTAAAGAGTTATTCACTACTGGTTGATCATTATTATTAAAATAATTCCCAAGCTTTTCAAGAGATTCTAACTCTGCAGATGTATAATTCGTCGTACTCTTTAATACAGTACAAGAACTTAAAAACATAACTCCAACAAAACCACATACTAGTAGCCTCACCAATGTTACATTCAGTAATTCATTTATTTTATTCAACACACGTTCCGCCTTAATAAGTCCATCCAACTAACTAATAAGTATAACCAACTGATAAACTGAAAAATTTTCTATATTCATCTACAAACAAAAAGGATCCAATATTAGTATCTGTATCGGAATAGGTTTTATTCGAATACGTAACGCTAACATTGGCTTTTTTATAATGAGTCGTAAGACCCCAATAATTTGAGTATCTAAGAGTCCAAAGCTTATCTGTAACAAGCCGATCTGCATTCATATCAAAACCGGCAATAAAACCAACATGCTTGTGTGGTTTCCAGTTTATACCTAAACCCATAGAGTTTTGAAAATCTGTATTCGGCACTATGCCCGTATAATCTAATGAGTTTTGAATATAACGAGTCGAATAAGTATTACTAAAACTTAAATTATAGTCTGAAAGATGATAACCAAGGTTTATACTTGAACCTAAAATAAACCTAATTTGTGCCCAATGACTGTTATCACCAGTTGGTAAAGATATATAAGATGATTGCGAGACTGAGTATCGATCATCTTCACTTTTCCACCAGTTCTTACCTAACCTAAGAGTTAAATCAGAAAAGTTTGAAGTCCTAGGATCATCCACAATTTCTGTTCCAATAGACTGATAAGAATATCCTGTTCCAACGGATAAGTTATAATCATCTTGCTTAAGACCTATCCCAAAACGTAAAGAGTGATAATAGGATCTTGGCGTTACAGGTTCTAAAAAGTTTGCACTCACTCCGTAAGACAAAGGGATATACCAAGCTCTATTAACTTCTTCTTTCTTAGGGCTGATTTTTTCAAGACTTTTTGTATTATAGTAATTTGATTTAGACTTTAAAGCACTCTTTGTTCTAATTTTTTGAGTCCTTAAATTTTGTGATTTTGAACGAGCTTCAGCATCAGACACTTCTGAAAACAAAAAACTCAGCAAAACTAATGTCAAAATCTTATAGTTTAAGACCATTATACACACCCCGTAGATCCCTCAATATAATGGAATCTAATGAGAACTGATATAAACTTGTAAAACTTACAGCTGATGCCTATGTTTTAGACACTCTCAGTAGGACCTAGAGTGTTTGGTATAAATAAATCTTATGGATTAGCAATTTTACGATACTGGATTCTTTTAGGTTGAATCTGATCTACTCCAAGCCTTTTTTTAAGGTCAGCTTCATATTCTGTATAGTTACCTATATAAAATTCGATATGACTGTCGCCCTCAAAAGCCATAATATGTGTCGCAATTCTGTCTAAAAACCACCTATCATGGCTCACAACAATTACGGTCCCGCCAAACTCTAATAAAGCCTCTTCTAATGCTCTCATTGTATTAACATCTAGATCATTTGTGGGCTCATCCAGGAGAATGACATTAGCCCCTGATTTCAAAATTTTTGCTAATTGGACTCTGTTTCGCTCCCCACCAGAAAGATCTTTAATTTTTTTCTGCTGTTGGGCTCCCATAAAATTAAACTTTGAAACATAGGCTCGAGAATTGAGCTCGCGATTCCCAACCATAATCACGTCATGACCTTCTGATATCTCTTCCCAGATGCTTTTATCTGGGTTTAGAGAGTCTCGATCCTGATCCACATAGGCTAACTTTACAGTTTCACCCACTGCAAACTCACCACTGTCAGCCTTTTCCTGCTCTGTGATCATTTTCATCAAAGTTGTTTTACCTGCCCCATTGGGACCAATAACTCCTACAATACCGCCTTTTGGGATATGAAAAGAAGCATCTGTAAACAAAAGCCTTTCTCCAAATGCTTTTTGAACACCCTTAGCTTCTATAACTCGATCACCAAGCCTTGGCCCAGGAGGAATATAGATCTGCAAGTCTTTAAGCTTCTCTGCAGACGGCTCCTGTAAAAGCTTATCGTATTGCGAAAGCCTGGCTTTAGACTTGGCCTGCCTTCCCTTAGGAGACATTCTGATCCACTCAAGCTCTCTTTCAAGAGTTTTGTTCTTACGCGTTTCAGATTTTTCCTCTTGAGCAAATCGCTTTTCTTTTTGTTCAAGCCAAGAAGAGTAATTCCCTTTCCAAGGGATACCTTCTCCTCGATCAAGCTCTAAGATCCACCCTGCTACATTATCTAAAAAATAGCGATCATGGGTAATAGCCACAACCGTACCTGGGAATGTTTTTAAATAGTTTTCCAACCAAGAAACAGACTCTGCATCCAAATGGTTTGTTGGCTCATCTAATAATAAAATATCAGGGCTCGATAAAAGCAATCTTGCTAAAGCAACACGTCTTTTTTCACCACCAGACAGATTCACAACTGAAGACTCTCCCGGAGGACAACGAAGAGCTTCAACAGCTTGATCAATTTTTTGATCCACTTCCCATCCATCTACAGCTTCAATTTTTTCCTGAATATCACCTTGCTTTTCAATCAGCTCATTCATTTTATTTTCAGTTAAGTCAGGATCACAAAGCTGCTCACTGATCGTATTAAAATCTTTAAGCCAAACTGAAAGATCACCAAGGCCCTCTAGAATATTCTCATAAACTGTTTTTTCAGGGTTTAGCTGAGGTTCTTGTTCAAGATACCCAATTTTATAATCTTTTGAAGGAAAAGAATCCCCTAAGAAATCATCATCAATGCCAGCCATAATTTTTAGCAGTGTACTTTTACCAGAACCATTAAGTCCTACGACACCAATCTTGGCCCCATAAAAGTATGACAAATAAATGTTTTTTAAAACAAACTTATTTGGCGGGTATACTTTGCTCACACCCTTCATCGTATAAATGATTTCTTCAGCCATTTTTGCCTCTTTTTCTAGCAACCTAGGATCTATATTTTGTCAACACAAACCATGGACCTACTTATTTTTCTTGTCAAAGACGCAAAGACAAGAAAAACTATAGATCTATGTCTGGAAAGAAAAAAACATTTAATTTTGAGTCTACATTATCAAGTCTCAAAAAGGCCTACACTGAATGGGGCCAATCTTCACCAGAAAAACTTCTCTCCTGTGAGAAAGGCTCTGTCACTTCTGCTAATGGAATAGAAATCAAAACAGAAAAAAAAACTGAATGCATCTCCCCTGAGCTCTTAGATGAGCTCAAGAAAAATTTAGATTTGTTATCTGCTTAAAATAAAGAATTTAGACAATGAATCTTAACGACACGTTAGGACTCCACCACTTTGATGCACATCACTCATATCACTTTGCGCGTGTTGACCCATTTTTCCCATGGCAAATAGTCGAATATAAACTCTATCTCCTGTAGGAAAGTATGCCGCTCTTTTTGCTGCTTTCACTTGCGCCAAGCTTCCCACCCTTGAAGCACCAGATACTGTACAGGTTCCCATATTACCGACACCCGGAATTCTCGTAATTGCCAAAACTGCACTTGGTGTTCCCCGACCCTCTGCTTGGTGAAAAACTGTTATTTTTTTAGAAGGTGCAAATCTTGAACCTGGGTGTAACGTGTATACAAAATTACTATCAATGATAGCATTAAACTTATTTCGATGAAAGCTGCCACTGTAGTGAGCGCCCGTTTGTTTTCCTCTAGGGTTTACAACATTAAAGGTCTGTGAGGCACCACTTCCTCCTCCTGCAAAAATAAACAAACCCACTTCATAATTACAAACAAGTGCATTCCAGTCAGGTTTTGTTCGACACGCAGGATCCATATTGAAATCATGCTTTGGAACAACAAGGCGATTCGCAGTACCTGTCAATGTGCCATCTAAATCCCTAATAGAAGCTGAAAACCCATCATCTCTCCACCCTCCTCCAGCTGGGTTAAACGAAAGCCAAACTCTTTTGTAAGGCTCTGGTTGAAAAAAGAGCCCTCTGGTTTTATTCTCAAAACGATTTGCTCCACCGATCATACCAAAAGGAATAGCCGTAATATCTTTTCCATTATGGGTTATTCTACGAGTTGGAAAATCTAAAAAATTAACATTACTTAATTCAAACGGCCCATCATAGACAATAATCCCATGAGAAACACCTTTTGATGCTAAAAGATTATTATCCGCACCTGTTTGGTTAGGACTTCTCCCTATAATGGAAGTATTTTTAAATTGCTGCGAAAAGGCCAAAAATAAAGACCACTTATTATTTGCCAAAATAGCCCCATCAAAGACGGCTGCATCTCCTCTAAAGTATATCCCTGCTTCACTGTTCTTATATGCCCTTAAATTTTTAAAGACTGGCTTAGTGCGCGGTGAATAGTGAGCCATATCTACTTTAAAATCATCAGGGTTCCTAGGGTTACGATTAGATTTCGTTGTTGGCGCCCCATCCCACGTAATTCCTACTCGCGACGAATGAGCCGTATTATTATTAAAAGCCAAGGTATCTGTTTTAATAGGATTTATACAAACCCCTCGTGTACAAACATTTTTATTAGAAAAAGCCATCCAAAAACCAGTACCTTGTGATCCTGCTGCTGTATTATTTATAACTCTATTTTTAGGATTAGATATCCAGTAAGATGATGGAGCTGGAAATCGAGATCCGACACCTTTAAAATCTGACTCAAGTAAAGCCCTAGATTGTGGGACTTTTTTGGAACCAAGTATAAAGTTATTATTAATTGTATTGTTCACTTCATCACCACTTTCCATAAAAAGACCATGACCAAAATGATTGTAACAAGTGTTATTCTCAACTAAAACATTGTTTGTTTTATGAATAACAATGCACCTTTGAAAGCTATCTTTAATGACAGAGTTTTTGATGTACTGACCTTGACCATTTCCAACTATATGCCAATGAAAAGGGTACCTAGCCATCTCACCCATTCTTCCCATTGCTCTAAACTCTACATTATCTATATAAGCCTTACCTGAGGCCATCACCATAAGATGAGCACCTAGTAAACTTTGAAGATAATTACCACCCTGCGGGGAGATTTTAATATTCCTAGATAAGCTAGCAGCAACAGATCTTTCATCCAAAACAACATTCTGTCCTCTTGGAGTATACCTTGTTAATGTTCCATAATGTTTATACTTTAATGGAGTATTGAAATGAATTCTTTTTCCACCGTGAGTAACCTGAGTAACACTCCGCCTTTCTGCTTCATTCATGTTATATCCTGAAGAAGAGAGAACAATCTCATCAGTTGGCATCCAATTAACTGCATTCTCTACATTAATATACTTTGCACCTACATTTGCATGACTTGAAATTTTTGTACGCGTGCGTTGCTTAAATCCAAACAACCTCAATACACCGCCAGAATAAACATGAAAACCACGTTTTCCCATTTGCATTATTTCATATCCATCTTTTAAACGAATTTGAAGAAGCCCTGGAAAGGCCAAATTTGCAGTACCGCAATTAAAAGCCCCTTTTACTGAAATACCTGCTGCTAAAATAGTGACCGTTTTTCTGGTTGCAACATCACAAAACAACTGTCCTTCAATTTTTAAATGACGAACATCAATGGATTGATTTAGTAAAACTTTTTGACCAGCTGAAATCGTTAAATCATTACTTCGATCTTTTTTAAGACTTGAGATTGGAGTTAAACCAGGTGGATTTTTACCTAATGGTGCTGTAGATGGTGGCCTTGGAGTTGGAGTTGGCGTCGGGGTTGGAGCTGGTGTTGGAGCAGGCGTCGGGGCAGGCGTAGGAGCAGGTGGCCTTGGAGTAGGAGCAGGTGGCACAGGCGTAGGAGCACGAGGTGTTGGCGCAGGTGTTGGTGCCGGCCCAGGTGTTGGAGCTGGAGCAGGTGTTGGTGGTGTTGATAGAGTGTCTGTTGAAGTCAAAGCAGTAAAGCCATCGATTTCAAATTCTAAACAATTCGTAAAAGTAAAACTCACAAGAATTATACTAAAAACCAAAACGGATTGTGCATAAAAACGCTTCATATTTAACTTAAATTTTCTTTTACTCATAAAGAATGAATCGGAACTTTTGTCTCATTTCTATACCAAACTTATAAATATTTACGAGTCATATTGAAACAATCTACTTGGAACCTAATAAAATAGTCTAATAAACTTAGAAACTTACTTTTTTGAAGCACATAGGCTAGGGTCCAGTAACACTTGGCCCTTATCTTCCGAGAGTGAAAATATTTGTAAAGACATCGAATGAAGCCCTTCATCGAACAAAATCTGACAAGCAGAATAAACAGATTGATGCCGTTTCACTTTTGACAGTCCTTTAAAATCTTCACTCACTACCAACACCCTATAGTGAGTATCGTTTCCAGGTCGCGAATGTTTAGAGCTGTCGTTTTCTATTTCTAATCTTGAAATCTCAAAGCTATCTAAAAGAATCTTTTTTATCTTCTCAAGTCTTATATCCGTACTCATATAGCTTTACTCCACTCTTGGCTTCAAAAAAATGACTACAGCATCTGATATATGGAAGCAATAAACAAACCCACCAAAAGACTTTGAAGCACAAAGTTCTTAAGTTTTTGTGAAATCTTTTTTTGGTAATGGCGACAAAAAAAAGAACTGATAAAACCAAATAAAAATAAGCCTAAAACGACTTTAAATGTCCAACTAACATCTAAATTCATTGATTCCCATTGATAAATGACTCTATAAAGAAGTGCCCCCAAAGAAACACCCGTTAATAGAACATTTCCTACAGGTGTTCTTCTGTCAGTTTTATACCAATTTTTAAAGTACAATGTCATTTGAGTTAAAACACCAGACCCAACCCCTATTAACGCAGACAAAGCTGATACACCTACCCCTGCAACAAAGAGAAACCTAGACTTGGGCACACTTGGAAGATCTTTTTTGTTCTTTAATTTAACAAACGACCTAACTAAAATAATAAAAATAGTTACTAACAATAAGATATCTAAAAATGAACCACTCAAATTTCTAAAAATAACAGAGACAACAAAAGCCCCTAAAAATCCACCTAATGCCAACCATAAATCTCGATACCTTAGTAAGCTTTTTTTAAAAAAGAAACATACATTAACAAGACAATTTGCACCGATGCAAAATAAAGCAATAAATGAAGCTTCTTTAACACTCGATACGTTAGAAAAAAACAAAGGAAGTAATGGAACTAAAAAAACTCCTCCACCTAAACCAAATAAAGAAGCCAACAAACCCTGACCTGCACCAAGCAAAAATATAATTAAAATAGATATCAAGCTAGAAAACCTTGCCCCGTTGGCTTTCTCCTATATACAGGAATAGGTTTTTTCAAATTTTGAGTTCGCAAATCTGTTGGGCTAAAATAAAAAGGCCCCTCTTTTTTTTCAATTTTTCCTTGGAAGTGCTGTAAACTCACTTCGTCTATTGGATCTACCTGAAAATCTGAAAGCTCAAACTGGTCTGCAAAAAATGGCGCCGCCTTTGATTTAGTAAAAAACTGTTCCCACAACGAAGCCTTGATTGTGCAACGATAGGTTAAAGTCTGTGCATAGCTATGAATAGGCGTGTAGGCTGTTAGGATTTCAAAGACTCCGTAATGAGAATGTAAAGGAATCGATGGACTTCCCCACTGAGTCATTCCACACAAAACTGGAATATTGGCATACCAAATACCAAAGGCTTTACTTAAAAAACCTAAACCATAAAATTTATCTTTTTTAGGTAAAAGGGCATTAATAGACGTTAGATTATGAGCCACCCATTCATTTTGTGACAAAGTAGGAATCGGTATAAATAATGATAAAGGTGTCCATTCACAATCAGGAGCCCCTTCAAATACTTCAGCTACAGGCTCCGATAAAGTAGAGGTCCTTTGAGCAAAGCCCATCACTACACCAGGCATAACAGCACAATCATAAAAGACCCAGCCTGGCATTGCCATATCTGAGTCCTTAAATGCCTGAGCTTCAATCCAAGAGATTCTCTTACCAAATGAAGCATTTTTTAAACTTAACGAGTCAAAAACTAAGGGGTCTTGAGGAAACCAGTCTACCCAGTGCAAACGTCCCGGATAGGCGATCTTGTTTGCATCCCTTACAAATACGTAGGGTCTTATGTTTTCGTTCTTCATCCATGAGAGTTTTTTTGTCCAAGTCATGCTCAAAGCTTATCTTATAAATCAGACATCTGACAAAGCACATAATACCTTAATATATGCTCACGTAAATTTAAAAAAGAGCCCGTCTTTTTAAGAACCCTAAGCCTTAGGACCTGTCATTTCTTTAGGCACAACCCACTCTTTAAACTGATCTTCTGTGAGTAGCTTTAAGCTTAATGCAGCTGCCTTTAAAGTCGTTCCTTCGTTATATGCTTTTTTAGCAATCTTAGCGGCACTATCGTATCCAATGTGGGGGTTTAAAGCAGTTACCAGCATAAGTGAGTTATCTAAGTGGGTTTTAATTTGCTCATGGGAGACTTCTATACCTTGTAAGCAGTTCTTATTAAAACTATTCATGGCATCTGATAAAAGCTCAATAGACAATAAACAGTTATGTAACATCATGGGCTTAAAAACATTCAACTGAAACTGCCCCATACTTCCACCTATACTGACAGCCGTATCATGTCCCATAACCTGAGCGCAGACCATTGTTAAAGCTTCGCACTGGGTTGGGTTTACTTTGCCAGGCATAATCGAACTACCTGGTTCATTTGCTGGAAGCTTAAGCTCACCAATTCCACTTCGTGGACCACTACCAAGCATCCTAATATCATTGCCAATTTTCATAAGGCTCACTGCAATTGTCTTAAGCATTCCGTGAAACTCAACCAAAGCATCATGAGCCGCTAAGGCTTCAAATTTATTAACAGCTGAAATAAAGGGCAATGTTGTAGCAATAGCCAATTTTTTACACACTTTTTCTGAAAAATCAGGATGGGTATTTAAGCCAGTTCCAACTGCTGTTCCACCAATGGCTAACTCAAAAACATGCTCCAAGCCTTTTTGTGCTCTATGCATTGATTTTTGCATTTGCTCAGCAAAACCTGAAAACTCTTGACCAACTGTTAATGGCGTAGCGTCCATAAAGTGAGTTCGTCCAATCTTTACAACTTCTTCAAAATCAGTCGATTTTTTCTTTAATATATCCAACATGCCTGAAATTGCAGGAAGCAATTGCTTAACAGTAGATTCTGCCACAGCAACATACATAGCTGTCGGAAAGGTATCATTTGAAGACTGAGCTTTGTTTACATCATCATTTGGATGAACAAGCTTTGAACCCAACTCACCACCAAGGATCTGAGTCGCTCTATTAGCAATAACCTCGTTTGAGTTCATATTGGTTTGAGTTCCACTGCCAGTCTGCCAAACGACTAAAGGAAAATGATCATCCCATTTACCAGAAATCACCTCATCAGCAGCTTGTTCTATGGCTTTTAACTTCTTTTCATCGAGCAGACCTAATTCAGTGTTTGTCTGAGCACAAGCTTTTTTAAGTAGACCTAATGCTCTAATCATAGCTCTTGGGAATTTTTGTGACCCGATCTCAAAGTTCTGAAGTGATCTTTGGGTCTGAGCTCCCCATAACTTATCACTTTCAACCTTTACATCACCTAAACTATCTTTCTCGACTCTAAATTCAGCCATAATAAACTCCTAAGTCTGTTCTTCAACTGTTCAATACCACCATTAAACCAAAGCCTTACTAGAATTGAAAGCCAATGGCTAGGCCTTAAAAAACTCTAAAACAAAAGCCTGTCACCTTCACAATACTGATAATTTCTCATTCAAGGCTTTATTTTAGATCTGAACTTGTTTATACAAACTGTATGAAATCTAAAAACTACTGGCTTATGAAATCAGAACCCAGCACTTACTCCATTGAACACTTTAAAAAAGAAAAAACCTGTGTTTGGGACGGAGTCCGTAACTATCAGGCTCGCAATATCATGAGAGATAAAATGCAAAAAGGTGACCTCTTCTTTTTCTATCACTCTAATACAAAACCACCCGGAATAGCTGGACTTGGAGTTGTAAAAACACCCGCAGCTGTCGATCCGACTCAGTTTATCAAAGCCTCCGACTACTATGACCCTAAATCCACAAAAGAAAACCCAAGATGGCATTGTGCCGAAGTTCAGTATAAAAAAACCTTTAAAACCTATGTTTCATTAGATGAACTCAGGCAGCATAAAAAACTAGAAGGTATGAAGCTCCTCCAAAAAGGCGCCAGGCTTTCTGTGCAACCAGTCACGGAAGAAGAGTTTGAATACATTTTAGGCCTCGTATCCTAAATCACAATAAAAATAAAACCAACATGCATTTCAAACCACCTATAATTTCATTAGCCCCAATGGAGGGCCTTGTTGACCCTTTGGTTCGCCAAGTTTTAACACAACAAGGTGGGATAGATGCCTGTACAACTGAATTTATTCGAGTTACTAGCACCTTACACTCACCTAAAACTTTTTATAAATTCGCTCCTGAACTTTTACACGAAAAAGAACTAAGAGGTAAAACCCTATCTGGCCAAACTGTCTTTATTCAACTTTTAGGTTCTGATCACGACATGCTATTAGAAAATGCCTTAAGAGCTGTCGAGCTCGGTGCACTTGGCATAGATCTAAACTTTGGTTGCCCTGCAAAACGTGTGAACTCACATGATGGCGGAGCCTCATTACTCAGAACACCCGAACGGCTTTACAAAATCACAAACCACTTAAGAATAAGTATCCCAAGCCATATTCCTCTTACTACAAAAGTACGCCTTGGTTTTGAAGACGAAAGCCTTTACTTAGACATTGCTCAAGCTTGTGACTCAGCAAACACAAGTTGGCTAACTGTTCACGGAAGAACTAAAAGAAAGGGT
>CALGNA010000131.1 GCA_937958795.1 uncultured Bdellovibrionales bacterium
TACGCCAGGTCAAGCGGCTGTTTTTTATAGGGACAAGCAGCTTGTGGGTGGGGGATGGATTACCCATGCAGGAGCACGAGAAGGTCTATCGTAGTGAGTTCATTTCTGTGAGTACTTCAAATCTAGATAAGACATCTGTTCAGTTCCATACATTTGGTTGTAAGGTTAATACCTATGATACAGGTTTGTTAGAAAAGTCTTTGTCTGAAGATAAGAGTTTTACTCAAAATTTTCAAAACTTAAAAGATCCTATTCATATTATAAACTCTTGTGCCGTAACTGCTGAAGCAACTCGTGAGGTCATGAGAAGGGCTCGTAAGTTAAAAAAAAACTCACCTGGATCAAAAATTGTTATTACGGGATGCTCAGCACAAGTGGATCATAAGTTGTTAGAGCAGGAAAATGCTGTTGATTTAATTGTAGCCAACTCTCATAAAGAAGACATTTATAAGATTATCAATGAAAGTTTTGATTTAGGTAAAAATCAGGAAGACCCTGGTTTTAAGGCAACACAGAGTTTAAAACCAAAACAAAAAACATATAGAGAGAATATATTTAAAGTAAACCCTATGGGTGTAGGTGGAGGGGAAGAGTCTAATCATTCGCGTGCTTTTGTAAAAGTACAGGATGGCTGTAATAGCTTTTGCTCTTTTTGTGTTATCCCATTTGCAAGAGGTAAAAGTAGAAGTTTAGACCCTATGCAGTTAGTAGAACGTGTTCAGCAACTAGAGTCAGAGGGTTATAATGAGATTGTTATAACAGGGATTCATCTTGGGGATTATAGTTATAATTCTTCTGAAAAAAATGATGTCCCTCGGTTAGAAGATCTTGTTTCATTGTTGATTAAAAAAACAAAAATGCCTCGTATTCGACTTTCAAGCTTAGAGCCGATTGAGATTTCAGATGAGTTATTAGAGCTCTACCAAGAAGATGTTATGTGTCCACATTTTCATGTGAGCTTACAGTCTGCTCAAACAGATGTTTTAAAAAAAATGAAACGTAAGTATACCCAAGGTGATGTTGTATACGCATTGAATCGAATTCATAAAAAGTTAAAAAAGCCATTTGTAGGGATGGATCTTATTGCTGGTTTTCCGGGTGAGTCTGAAGAGTTCTTCGATGAAACCTATCGTTGTTTAAATGATCTGCCATGGACAAAGATTCATGTTTTTCCATATAGTGAAAGACCAGGGACAGGGGCTTTGCTATTGGATCAAAAAAACCCCTTTCATATCATTCAGCAACGGGCTCAAAAAATGCGCGACCTTAGTTGGGAGAGGTATAACGCTGCTTTGATAGATCAGATTGGAACAATTAAAAAAGTTATTCCGTTAGGCTCAAAGGGTCGATATTTAAGTAGAGATTATTGGAATGTTTATTTGGATAAGCCTGGGAAAAGTGATTTACAAGAAAATCAGAATTCTAAAAACAAAAGCCAAGACAAAAATCAAAAAACTGAACAGTCTTTCGAGATAAAAAAATACCTTCCTTCTGGTGTTAAGCAGCAGGAAGGTAAGTTAGTAGGGCAATTAAAATAATTGCGTACTAATTAATTTGAAGGTCTCATTGGTGCATCGCAAGGGAATGGAAAATCACCTTCTTCACATGGTACTGGAGCAAGTGTTGTTTGCTGGTAATGTGGATATTGAATCTGGTTTGCTTGAGTTGTTTTAGCTTGAAGCTTGTCCCATAAAACATCATAGTTACTAGTTTGATAACTTAACGTGTATTCAATAGATGAGTCATGAGATAAGCTAAAGCTTATGTCTGTGATATCTTCACCGTCTTCACGAATTGAACTTACAAAGTTTCCTTCTGCTAAAATAATACCTGTTGCATTGTCGCGAATGTCTATGCTGCCTGCGGATCCATCTGTGTTTTTAGATGGAAAAACTAAAGTAACACCTTGTGGAGCCATGCTTAAGAAAAATCTATTAAGCTCATCTTCAGTTGTGTCATAGTCTTTTCTTGGTGTTTGCGTTGGGTTTTGAGCTGGGTTTTGTGAAACAGTATGTGAGTTGTCTCCAGTATTAACATCATTTGTTCCTCTGATGTTATCAGCAGGGTCATAGCCTAAAGGGCTTTCATCTGCAGGTCTCAGTTCCGTTATTTGACCTGTTTGCGCAGTTGCTGCAAATGTGAGGCTTAGTGTAGCCAATGTCAGTATTAAAAATTTCATATTTGTGCTCCTTTAGGGCGTATTTATAATTTATATTCATAACTAAATGAATGTAGGTCATAGCAAGAGTATCTATGTTTATGTTAAATAAGGTAAAATTTATAGGCTTTTATATAAATAATTAATATTTATACTTAAATATATAGATTAAATTACGAGAGTTTAAGTGGATTTGGTAGAATTATGAGTGTGGAGATTTGATCTTGACGAAAAAAAACCAACTTTGATAAGCTGGCTTTTTGAAAACTATATGGATTTTTGTATATGGATCTTAAAGTCTATGGCTGGTTTGAACGCCAGTCTGACAATCATAGACTTTTTCATATGTAGGTTGGCCACTTGTTTTCATGGTGAGTGTAATGAGGTTGTGTAAATCAGTATGGCTAGTGATTTCTACAGTTGTGTCTGCGTAATTATTAGAATCTAGTGCTTGTGAAGCATTAAGAGCATCAAACTTTGAAACATAGTACTGTGATGTTTTTTTGGTAGCTTTGTTGCAATATGTATTTAATGGTTCTGAAAATATCACATTGGCATCATATCTCGTTATGTAATTTGGTCCGGGAGTTCTGGCTCTACTGGTGTCGCCTGTTTCGTCCTTTTGTCGCCCATCACTGCCAAGTGAAATAAACTGTCCACCATTTGGTTGTTGTGTTAGTACTACATTGTTGAAGTTGTCACTAGTGGTGGGTGTAGATGCGGTTGGTACAGGAGTTGGCTGAAAATGAGGCTCTGGAACTCTTGAATCATAGATTGTACCATTGCAGCCTGATTCGGTACATTCGTTGAAGACGGCATAGTTCAGAGCTGGGTCAATATTTAAGGTAACAGAAATGCTATCGAATTGAGATGAGAGACTGAGCTGGTGATGATAAATGAGTGAGCTTCCTGATCCGCAGTAATAAGTACTTGGAGGTAGGACTAGTGTCATATGCCCCACTGAATACTCTTCGTATACAGAGGAGGGTGGATTTGTATCCAAGGCTACTTGTGCGAAATGATTGTTAATATTTGCAGTAAATTTTGAATTGGAGTCCTCGGGAAGAGTCAGGTTGTTACATAAGTAGCCGTTACTAAAGTTGGTTCCAACAAGTTCGGGTATAATTTGAACTTGTATGAGGAATGAATCAGGTCCTGTTAGAGTGACTGTTTTAGGAACTGCTTGTGCATAAGTGTTAGAGGATAAAAGCAATAAAGTACTTAGACTCAAGAGCGTGTTTAAAATAGTGTTTGAAAAGATAGTCATAAAATCCCTTTGATCTGTTTGAATGTATTAAATTAGAGATATTTATAGCGAAATATCAATAAAACACAATAGGAAAATATTTCAATTTAAAACTATATAGTTACTTTAGACAGTTAAGACTAGTGCCTAAAGCACTTCATTTGGATTGATTAGGCGCCATTGGCCTTCTTTGAGGCCACCTAAACTTAGGTTTCCAATGCGAGTTCTTTGTAAATCCTCAACAATGAGGTTTACAAGTTTGCACATACGACGGATTTGTCTCTTTCTGCCTTGCTGGAGGACAAAGCGGATCTCTTGTTTTCCTACCTGCTCTATGGTTGCAGGGCGGAGCTCTATGCCATCTAAGTGAAGTCCAAAGTGTAGCTTTTCAAGTGCAATTTTAGTAATATGACCGCGTACTTTTACGATGTATTCTTTTTCGATATCAGAGCCGTCAGAAATGAGTTGGCTTGCTAGCCATCCATTTTGAGTTAAAATTAAAAGTCCTCGAGAGGGTAAATCAAGTCTTCCTGCTGGGACTAATTTGGTTAAATCAACTGGGGAGAAGTTTTGTCCACTGAAGTTTTCTTGTTTTAATAGATCAGTGGCTTGTTTTTGTCTGCCTTGAGGAAGAGAAGAAATATACCCAGCAGGCTTATGTAACATAATGCTTAGTTTGGCTGAAAGAAACCTGTTTGCAGCAGGGAGGAGTGAGATCTTTGAGCTTGCAAAGACTTTAACCCCCAGTTGCGAGAGGACTTTTCCTTCTACTTGAACTAAACCTTGTTCAATCAGGACATCAGCCTCTCTTCGTGAGCAGAGACCTTGTTGTGCCATGAGTTTGGAAAGACGAATTGGTTCATCATCTATGATAGCGCTTTGTATATTATGGGGTATAATTTTCTTGGCACTCATGAATTAAGAAGAATCCCTCCGTCAATTGGTATAAGAGAACCCGTCATCCAGCTTGCTTCATCAGAGACTAAGAAGGCCGCCATAGATGCAATATCTTGTGGCTGACCAAATCGATTCAGAGGCTGAGCTGAGTTAATTTGATCTCTCAAAGATGTATCGGTTGTTTTATAAAAACTTTGTATAGGTGTCTCAACAATTCCTGGACAAATGGCGTTGACTCTTATTTTTCTTTTAGACCACTCAAGAGCTAAGCTTTGAGTCCAAGAGTTCATGGCTGCTTTTGACGCAGAATAAGCCGAGGTATTGGCTATTGGGCGCAAACCGAGAGTAGAGCTGATATTTAAAACACTAGAACTCTCTGCAAAATAGGGGCTTAAAAGTTGTGTGAGTTCTACGGGGCCATGTAAATTGACTTGGAACTGCTTTGTCCAACTTTGAGATGTAGACT
>CALGNA010000132.1 GCA_937958795.1 uncultured Bdellovibrionales bacterium
TGTTTTTGTAAAAAATTTAGATAAAATTGAAAGTGTTATGAGCCAGAGTTTAGATAAAAGCCCAAATATAAAAATTGATTTTAAGATCAAGCTTAATGGTACAAATTATAAATCTATTTTAGAGCAATTAAATAAAGTTAAGAATCTATCTCGAATAAATTTTAAATTTGATGCCAATGAAAGTTTATCTTTTGATGAGGCCTTATACTTTTGGGATAACTTTGAACATAAATCACAAGTTTTATGCTTTGAAGACCCTTGTCTGTTTAACTTTGAAGAGTGGAAAAAACTGTGTGAAGATAAAATGCCTGTGTTTTTAGACTTTGCTCATGCAGAGGTTTCTAATGAGGTCTTGGCAGAATGTACAAAGGGCTTTGTTTTAAAGCTAAATGGAAACAAATCACAACAAGATTTAAAAGACATCATTTCTACAAAGAAAAGCTATAGATTTTTTGTAACCCACTCTATGGACCATATCTTAGGACAAAGAACAGCAGCCTATTTAGCACAGAATCTATCGGATACTTTTCCTGAAAATGTTTTAAGTCATGGTATTGATCTGGAAAGCTTAGAATTGAGTATTGATTTACCAGAAATTGGTTTTGGACTATCAGAAGAATTTGAGAGGTTAGATTGGCAAGCCATCTTAGGATAAATAATCATTCGATTGTCATCAATCCATATAACTTACCAAAAGATAAGACTCTTTTGTCTTTGATTTCCTCACTTAGAGCCTTAAATATCAAAAAAGACATAACTTGGATTCAATCAACGGGAACTTCTGGTGAAGTAAAGTATATTGGCTTGAGTGTTGATCAAATTAAAAGTTCTGTAAAAAGTAGTTCCAGCTATTTTAAATATCAAAAAAATGATATCTATGTGTCTTTATTGCCTGATTTTCATATTTCAGGAGCTATGATTAGGTGGCGATGTGAATACAAAGACATGGTCAATAAAAAGTTAAAGTTTGAAGAGCTAGGCCATCATGATTTTCATTGGATTTCACTGGTTCCAACACAAGTACAAAAGATTTTAAAAAATAAGATTCAACCTCCTAACAGTATTAAAGCTAGTTTAATCGGCGGTGGTTTTTTAACCTATGAAGCCTATGAAGAGTTTAAAAACTTAGGCTGGAAGCCTGTGTGTGTCTATGGAATGAGTGAGACGGGAGCCCACTTTAGTGTTGGTGAGTTTAGTCGTTTAGATGTGAAGCAAACAGAGAGCGATAAAGCTAAGCTACAGTATCGATTGTTAGATGGTTTTTCTATTGCTGAAGAGTTTTTAAATTTTGATAAAGAAAATCAAAATAAGCAGTATTGCCTTAAGGGTGATGCTGTTTGTGAAGGTATTCTTGTTTTAGAAAATGAGAAATGGATTTATAAAAAAATGAACTCCAGTCTTTTGCTAGAAGATAAAATTAGACTGAACAGTGATGGGAAGAGTTTTGAGTTACTGGGCAGAGGTCGTGATTTTAAGAAGGTAGGAGGAAAGTCAGTTTCATTAAATAAGTTAAGAGAGAGATTTGCTGGAAAAAACATTCAGTTTAAATTTGAAGATGATATAAATTGGGAAAATAGAATTTATGCATACTTAAAAAATTGTGTGAATTTAAACCAAAACATAAAAAAACTCAAAGAGTGGAATCTTGTTTGTGAGCCTGAGTATCGAGTAGGTGGATTGTATATCCTAACTAAGGCAACAAGTTGTATCGAAAAAGAAAGCCCAGAAAAAGAAGTTCCGGAAGATGAAGCCCCTTGGCTTGAGCTCCTTAAATCTAAGTCATATAAATCCCTTAAAGAGTAGGTAATCAAACTGACTGCTTTGGGGGAGTTTTTATGATAGTTTTCAAGAGCATCATATGCTTTTTAAAATGTACAAAATAAATCTAAACAAACTGACTTATGGTGTAGTAATGAAGCTAAATTAAGTATTAATTCAAATCAGTGGTGGGATAAAATATTAAATTATAATCCTCTGCAAGATTTTCTAGATTTTAAGGGCAAAATATATGTGGCTCACGGTACAGAAGATCAGGCGATGCCAATTGAGAGTACTCTTGCCACTGTTGATGCCTTTAGGAAAGCGGAAAAGAATAACTTAACTTTTATAAAGTATGATGGCTTGGGCCACGGTTGTAGAAAAGCCACAGGAGAAGTTTTGTGCGGTGAAGTTTTTGGAAAAATGCAAGTCTGGCTTCATTCATTAATGCAGTAGAAATAAGATTTTTTTGTGATGAGAGAGTTAACTATTAGCCCTCTCACTGTATAGATTCGTAAGCTATTTATTCACCATAAATAAACTGTTCAATTACAAGTGTCTCTTTAGATTGAGTGTCATAAAAAACATAATAGGTCGTGATGTTATATCCGCTATGGTAGGAGCTATTGAGATCATAAGTATAGAGTTTGCATGTATCAGAATTAAAACAACTACTAATATCTTCTAGTTGATCCGTTGTTAATTTAGAGTCATGTCGAGGATTTGTAATATAAGTTGTTAATTCTTTAAATTTTTTATCCGTATTAATAAGCTCAGGCACAGAGGTGCTGACATCTTGATGCTTACTTGCATAAGCTTTACTGCGAGACTTTGCTGCGACATCCTCAATGCTCTCTAGTATTTCGCTTTCATCTAATGCTTCTTTTCCAATGTCAGTGAAGTGATAAAAGACATCAGTAATGGCTTTTCTTTTGGTGCTATAAAGATAAAAGTATGAAATTTCTGCATCTGAATTTACCGCACTTGAATAGATGGCTTGTAGGTCAGTTCCAAAGCTCAAAAAACTGTGAAATAAGAGACATTCTGAGTTCTCTATACAATCTAAAACGAGATTCTTTTCATTTTCTTTAAGGTCGGTATCAAAAGTTGAATCCGTTAGGTAATCAAACACAACTTCCATATCATTTAATGAAAGATGATTGATGCGACTGAATGAGACCGCATCGTATCCGCGTTGTTCAAGTATGTCTGTTTCGAGGTCTTGATACTCCGATATTTTGCGCTCAATACTTTCAAATTCTTGTGTTTCTGCTTTTAGAGTAAGGCTTGCAAAAGTAGTAAATATAAAAGTAAACAATATGATCTTGTTCGTGTTAAACATCAGTAATCCTCCTTGAATGTTTTAAGTACTTACTCGAGCTGTTAAGTGCTCGAGTTATTTAATAAAAATTATTTTATTGTGATTTAATTTTCTTTATAAGCTAAGACTTCCATTTCAACTTGAACGCCTTTAGGCAGTGCCGCAGCTTGTACACAAGATCTAGCAGGTTTGGATGAGTTAAAGTACTTGGTGTAGATTTCATTTACGGCTGCAAAATCACCCATGTCTGTTAAAAACAAAGTCACTTTAACGACATTAGATAAGTCATAATCAGCCGCACTTAATACAGCCTTAACGTTTGAAAAAATAAGCTCCATTTCTTCTGTGGGTGAACCCTTTAACAGTGTATTAGTTTTAGGGTCGATAGCGATCTGACCTGAGCAAAATAAAAAGGGACCTGTTTGAACGGCTTGGGAATAAGGCCCTACTGGGGCTGGTGCGTTTGTTGTATTAATAATTTTATTCACTTTGGGAGCTCCTTGTAGCTTTTATTGCTTGTTTTATAGTCCAATGTGAACAGCTAGGAATTACGCATGAGGGGGTATTTTGCTTCTAAGGCCCTATGAATCTAATATTTTTTTTAAGTTTTGAATAAGAATCTCTGGGATTGGTATTTTGCTTTTCATTTTTCGATCTATAAACACGTGAGTGATCCGTGCTTCAGCTAAAATAGAGCTTTGTTGAGCTGGATTTTCGTTTTGGAGTCGTGCTTGATGTACAAACTGTATCGAGGTTTTACCCATTTTGACGAGTTGAATGCTAAAGTCGTAGGTTTTTCCGGGATAAAGGGGGGATTTATAGTCAACTTCAATATGACGGATAGGTGAGCCAAAGTCTGAACCATACCAGGTTTTCCATTCTATTCCCCATTGAGGTAAAGCTTGCTCGAGGGCCCGGTGACACAGGACTGGAAACTCGCCAAAAAACATAATTCCAGCTGGGTCAGCTTGATCAAATGGCAAGTAGATTGGAACTATTGTTGACATAAGAACTCCTTGGGGTTTGATATTCTAAGTAGGTGAGATCTCTAAATTAAGGTCTCAGTTGTTTTAGTCAACCTGACTTGAGCGGACAAGTCTTTTGCCCTGAAAGGATCTTAAAATGCTTCACTATAATCCAAAAATAGATGAAGAGTTTTCAGATGACCTGCCAAGACTTAAAGAACTCTATAAAGACCTTTTCTCTGGTGGGAAGGCTTTTCGTGCCAGGCTTGTTAAGAAGATTGGAAAATCAATAGGTCTTAAAAAATCAGATTTAGAGTTACTCGGTCAGACGATTGAATATATTCATAGCTCTTCTCTTTTGCATGATGATCTTATTGATCGATCCTCAATGAGGAGGGGGAAGACAACAGCATGGGTCAAATATGGGCCAGAATCAGCAGTATTGGCAGGTGATTACTTGTTGGCAAAGGTTATGTGGAACTTATCTGAACGGGGCTGCTTGCCGCTAATTGCCCTAACATCTCAGAGCATTTTAAACCTTTTGGAAGGTGAATGGTTACAGGACGCAACTCAAAAAAGTATAGAGACGAGCTTTAGCCAAATTCAGAAAATTCATGAGTTAAAGACCAGTTCCTTGTTTCGGTGGTGTTTTGTGGCTCCTTTTTTATTAAAGGGATTTGCACCTGATTCTTCAGAGATCAAAAAACTAGAATATCTTGGCTTTGTTATTGGAGATCTTCTTCAGAGATCAGATGATTTGTTAGATTTTAATATTAGAAACTCAGAAGCTAAAAACTATCTTACAGACTTAAAAGCAGGGTTTCCAAATTCTTTTCTTGTTTTTGTTTCCGAATATAAAAATATTAAATTAAGCCAGGAAGTATACAGTATAAAAGCTATGGATGAATTAAAATTATATTTTAATTTGGAAGATTGGGATGAGCCCCTTAAAGAATTTGATAAAAAAAACCAACAACTTATCAGTGAATTTTTAAAAACCAGAGAAGAGGTAAAAGAGTTTTGGCCTCTAGACAAGGGAGACTTAACTTCTTATGAGAAACTCCTCAATAAAGTCTATTTTCGTACGTAATATGTTTTTTAATACAATTAAAATTGATACATGAAGTATTTTTTAGCTGTTTTAAAACAAGATGAAAACACCATTCGTATAAGTAAAGAATTAAGTGAGAGCTTAAAGATTCCACTAGTGGATTCAATACATAACTCTAAATATTGTTTGAAATTTAAAGATGGACTGCTGGGAATCGTTTCTGAAGAGCATAAATTTTTTAGTTTTTCCTATTTTGATCCTAAAATAGAGAGAAGGTTTCGGTCCTTAAGTTCAAAGGATCTATTTGTAAAAGCTTTAGGCAAGAATAAAGGATTGTGTTTTCTTGATGGGACTTTTGGGTGGGGAATGGATGCCACTGTTGCTCATAAACTCGGTATGTCAGTAAGAGGTTTTGAAAAAAATAGTATATTATTCGAAATCATTCAGAAGAACTTAAAAATGGAAAAATTTGATAGAAAAGAGAATTTTTACCTATCACATTTAGATACGATTAAAGATTGGAAGTGTATTGAAGCTAAAGTTCAGGAGCCTTTTATTTTGTACCTAGACCCTATGTTTGTAGAGTCAGCTAAATCTAAAGCCTCTCTTTCAAATAAAAAGCTAGAGTTTTTAAAGCAACTTTTTAATCATCAGGTATTAGAGAATCATAAGTCTGAGAATAAGAATTCGAAGCCAACAATAGATGAGCCAATGAGTTGGGAGGACTGGGTTTTGTTTGGAATGAAAGTGAGAAGAAGTAACTCTTATTGTAAGCGTTTAATCTTAAAGCGCTCTGCTAAATCCAGGCAACCCGTTAAAGAGATGCATTCCTATATGGGGAAAACTGTAGAATATTTAGTGCTTTAGACCTTCATACTCACCATGACTTGGAATCTAAAGGGGTTGTGAATAGTGTCTCTCCATGACAGATCAGGGGGGACATTCCCAAATAAAGGTTTTACAAGAAAAGCTACACAAAACAGAAGGGCTTTTAACTCGCTATCGTACTGAGCTTCAGAAGGCTCAAAAAGTTTTGGAAAAAACTCAATTAGAATTATTAGAACAAATTGAAGTTTTAAATAAATTACATAAATTTTTAGTTCCTACGACTTTTGGTGATTTTCCAGGATTTGATGTGAGTCTGAAGTACTTACCAGGATTTGAGTCTACAACAGGGGACTATATAGACTTTCAAATTTCAAAGAACAAAAAAGAATGTCTAGGTGTTCTAGCCTCTCATAAAGGAACCGTTCTTTCGATTGTATTTATGACGAGTATTTTGAAAATGGCACAACATGTAGAAGAGACAGGTGAGCTTCATTTGACCCATTGGTTGCAGCAAATCCTAGAGGATTATAAAGAGAGAGAGCTTAAGCCGGAGCGTTCGTCCCTTTGTTTTTTTAAGATTGATAGGCGAACTTTAAAGGTCGAAGTTGCAGCTTGGCAGAATATTTATGGTTATTTTTGGCAAAGTAGGACTCACCATATTGAGGCCTTTGAAGGAGCCAAAGAAAAAGGCTCTTTTTTAGATGCAACCTACCAGCTTATGGCAGGAGATCTTTTTATTGTTCTTTCTCATGGGTTTTTAGAAGCTTTTGGCGACCAGGCTATAATGGATAAAGAAGTACAGGAAATATTTATGAGCAGCACTTCTGAGGTCCATGAAATGAGAAATGAGCTTATTGTCAGGGCTAAAAAGGCTCAAAAAGAGAGAGGGTCTGCTTTTAAAAACGATCTTTCCCTTACTGTGATTAAGGCCCAAGACTCGATTTTGCATTTAGCCCAAGGCTAAGATAGACCATATATAAAGCATAATTTAAGGAGTTATTAAGAATGTATTCAGAGGCAGTTGATAGAGGTCTTGAGGGTGTAGTTGCATGTACAACCAGTATTTCATCTATAGTAGATGCCACGCTATGCTATCGTGGTTATAAAATTGAAGATATTTGTGAAAAAGCAAATTCATTTGAAGAGGTAGCCTATCTCTTATGGAAGGATACTATTCCTTCGCAATCAGAATTGTCGGGGTTTCGTTCTCAGTTACAAAAGGAAATGAAATTACCTTCTGGTATCGTAAATGTTTTGAAAGAAATCCCATATAAAGATGTTCATCCCATGGCATGGCTAAGAAGTGCAGTGTCACTTTTAGCTCATTGGGATGAGGATGCTCAATCGACAGATACTAAAGATCAAGAGACGGTAGCCTTTAGACTAACTTCAAGAACATTACTCTTAGTAGCTTATTTGAACTGCTTAAGAAAGGGTTTTGAGTTTGGATCGCCACAACCTGAAAAAGGAATGGCTTGGAACTTTTTATATTTATTAAAGGGACAAAAAGAGCCGTCTGCTTATGAAGTAAAAGTTTTTGATACATGTCTAATTTTGCACGCTGATCATGAGTTAAACTGTTCTGCATTTGCTACAAGGGTTACCTCTTCATCTTTAAGTGATATTTACTCTGCCGTAGTCAGTGGAATAGGAGCATTAAAAGGCCCGCTTCATGGTGGAGCAAATGAGCAGGTCATGAAGATGTTGAGTAAAATGAATTCTGTTGAAGAAGCTCAAGCATGGGTTAAAGATGCTCTTGTTAGAAAAGAAAAAATCATGGGTTTTGGACATCGGGTTTATAAAAATGGAGATCCTCGAGCTAAGATTTTAAAGTCTATGAGTAAAAAATTAACGGAAGAAAAAAATCAGCCACTTTATTATCAAATGTCAGAAGCGATTGAGGATGTTGTAGTTGGTGAAAAGGGTCTATTGCCTAATGTAGATTTTTACTCTGCAACTGTTTATAACTCTATGGAAATTGAGACAGATTTATTTACACCTATTTTTGCAGTATCGAGAATGACTGGATGGTTGGCTCATATTTTTGAGCAGTATTCTAAGAATAGAATTTATAGACCAAGAGGTCAGTGGGTTGGAGCAGATCAGAGAACTTGGTCTTAGGGACCAGGCTCTCAGCTTATGGAAATAGATGAATCAAGTGAACTCTGGAAGCGAACACGTTTCCAGTTTTTAAGTTCTTCTAAAAGGCTTAAATTTAAAGCTTTTGCACTTTCAAGAATATCAAGATCATGTGCTTCGGCAGTAAAAAGTCCGGACTTAGAATTAATTTTAATAATTCCATGAAATTCTAGTCCGAGTTGAGACCACTCAGCTGTTATTCTTGAGTCACTTGGCGAGACTCTTAATAGGTTTGCCAGCTTTTTTTTGATATCAATCAGCTGAAAACCTTTGGGCTCACAGTCTGCAAACCTAATTTTAATTTTATCATTCATTAACACCCCCAGTGAAAAAAAATAAGAAAAACTCTAAGAACCACTCAGAACGAATACAAATCTAGATTGAGATTTTACACATAGAGCTTTAGAGAGAATGACGACTCTCAGTTAAAATTATGCGCTATATAGGGGGGCTTCGTCAAGGGAATTGCCTATATTTAGGTATTTTCAGGGGTTTAGAGGATAAAATAAATAAATTATATTTTTATTGGTTCAAGTTGACTTTTAAGTCAGCCAAGATAGAAATCAAATGTTTAAAATTAATAGATAAGGAATCATCATGCCTATTATTGTAGGGGTCTTTTTTTTAATATTCTCAAGCTACGCTCAAGCACTTTGTTTAAAGGGGACTGAACCAAATTGGATGGCGAGTTCTTTTCATGAAAACTACCAATCTAAATACAAAAGAAAACGTTTTAAAAATCAGGTTGAAACTGAGTACTTAAAACGACTTCAAGAAATGACGTATATTTCTGAGGATACAACACAGATCATATTCAATGATCAAAAACCAGAAGTTTCACCTTCAGACTCTATTTATAAAGACTTTACTTCACAGAAAACTTATGAAGAGTTGGTAGAGTTAGAGCTGAATTTAAAACTGTATCCCTCCTTAACTAAAATAATATTTTATCAGGATATAGTTACGGAGCTTCAAAAGAGGCAGAGATTTTTGAATCAACGAAGTGGTAAAGTTGATGTTCAAAAACTCAGCTCAGAAGATATTTTTTATTTTAAGCACATTCCTCAAAGTATTGCTTTAGTTAAAAAAAGAAGAAGTTCATACCAAAAGTTAAGTCAAAACTCTTTTTTATCAGAGTTAGTTTTTCTTCAAAGTGCTTCTAATGAAGGGCCTTGGCTTGATTACATCAATGAAGCAGAGTTTTTTACAATATCTGTAAATGATAATGAAAAAAGCAATCTAAAGTATAGCTTTAAGGTTTTTGATGTTTATTCATTAGCTTCGGGCGAAAGTTATATTCAAGTGACTCTTGAATTAAGAATTATAGAAGAAGATGATGAATTTTATTTAGAAGAGTGTTTCTAGGGCTGGACTCAATTTTTAACTCATTTCAATAAACTCATTGCAGGCTTTTTGGATGCCTAAGAAGACCTCATGTGGCTTGGCTTCATACATATAAGCTGGAGTTGTGATAATTTTATTTATTCTGTCAGTCACAAAATCTGTAGCAGAACAAAGCTCATGATTAGCACCTGTTTTTTCAATTTCAGATATTGTGTCAGGGTCATTACCAATTGTGAGGGTTAGATCTTTATCAAAAGACTCAAGGCTTTTGGCGAGTATGGCAGGGGCTATGCAGATGGCTAAAATGGGTTTGCTCTGAGAGTGGAAGTCTTGAATAGTTTTTTGAATAAGCGGATTTACAGTGCAATTTGAGCCTTGGGTTGCCCATGTAGAAAAATGCTTTGCTACTCCATAGCCTCCAGGAATAGCCAGGCCATCATACTTTGATGGATCTAGGTTTAAGAGAGGTGAGGTTTTCCCTCTCGTGATTCTTGAAGACATTTCCATTAAATCTTGTTGGCTACTGAGTGCATTTTCAGAATTAGAATGTGAAGTTAGAGCAGCGGACTGTTCAAGCGAGTAGCAGTCATACTCTACACCGCTTTGTGAGAGTTGAATCAGCAATGAAATAGACTCAGTGACCTCTGAGCCGTCTAAAAAACCACATCCTGACAATAAAACAGCTATTTTTTTCATAATATGAACCTCGAGTTGATTGTTCAAAATAAATAAATAAAAGTCTAGAGGTAAAATTGCAAAAATAAAGGTAATAAAGAGTCTATGACTATATCTACGACTATTATAGAGACTTTGCAGGAGCTTAAGACTGAATACCCTGATGCTCATTGTGCATTGGAGTATGAGACCCCTTTTCAATTATTAATTGCGACGGCTTTAAGTGCTCAGTGCACAGATGAAAGGGTCAATATTGTAACAAAAAAGCTTTTTGCTTCTCACCCTGATCCAGAAACTTTAGCTGCTGAAAAACAAGAAGTCGTAGAGAAGATTATTCATTCTACTGGATTTTATAGGAACAAAGCTAAAAACATCAGAGCCTGTAGCCAGGATTTAGTGGATAAACATAATTCTCAAGTCCCTTCTGACATGGATGATTTAACGGCTCTTGCAGGAGTGGGCAGAAAAACAGCAAATGTTGTTCTTGGTGAGATTTTTAAAAAACCTGTGGGTGTTGTGGTTGATACACATGTTAAGAGGTTGTCTAGGCGTTTAGGTTGGACAGAAGAAGAGTCCCCTGTGAAAATTGAAAAAGATTTAATGAACAAAATACCTAAAGAAGATTGGATTATCACAGCCCACCTTTTAATCTCTCATGGGAGAAAAGTCTGCGATGCAAAAAAGCCACTTTGTAGTGATTGTTTTCTCGAGCCTTCTTGTCCTTCCTCTTCTGCATCGGGAGAAATTTGAGTGAAGTTTTTTGCTCTTTGTTTTTTTATATTTGGCTTGTCATTAGGTTGCTCTAAAAAAGAAAAGCCTTCCAGTGATAATAAAGTATTAAGAGTTATGGTCTCTAAGAGTTTTTTAGCAAAAGATGGAATTTCCAAATTACTTGAGGATAGTTATTATAAAAAAACAGGAATAAAAATTCTTTGGTTAGAAGATAGAGGAATTTTTTCAGTGCTTACTCGTTTGTCTGGTAAAAAAGGAATTGTAGCTCCTGATATTCTCATGGGAATAACACCTGAGCAGATTGAGATTTTAAAAAAAGTAGCTCTACAAGAAGTTATTACTTTTAAAAAAAAATATGAGCCAGAGATCTTCAATGTATCTAGTAAGTTACTAGCTTATAATTATGCGCCTGTTACTTTTTTAAAAAAAGCTAATGAGCAAGTTAGGGTATTAAAATACAAAACCTTAGAAGAGTTTATTCAAAAAGAGGATGGGCTACTGTTGCAGAATAAAGAAACAAGTTCTTTAGGTAGCCTTTTTTATGATTGGGCATTAAATCAGAATTTAAGTGCAGCAAGTTTAGAAAAAATAAAAAATCAAAACATAAGTCCATCTTGGTCAAAGTCTTACGGGTTGTTTTCCCAAGGTGTAGGGAATTTTGTTTTTACAGACTTAACTTCACTATATTACCATCACCATGTAGAAAAAAACCATGATTATGCCTATGTGTCCATTGAATCAGGTCACCCTCTTCATGTCGAATATATGGGGTTTTTAAATAGTTCTAAAAAAATAGATTTATTTATTGAAACCCTATTTTCAGATAAAATTCAGTCTGTCTGGTTGTCAAAAAATTATATGCTCCCAACTTATGATTATGAAAAAAAAGATTTATCAGAGCAGTCTTTGCCAAGACTTAAACTTCTTCCTTATAAGAGTCCTCAAAATAAATTATGATAATTTTAGCTTTTTTATTTTTATGGATTTTACCTTTTGTCTTTCCATTTTTTTATATTGAAAACTTTAGTTTAAATGTCTTGTTTGAAAATAGTGAATGGTTACCTGTTTTAATGAAGACTCACTCTCAGGCTATGATGAGTACGTTGGTGTCTCTTTTTGTAGGTTTAGTCTTATTTTGTATGAGCTTTTATTTAACTCAGAAACAAACTCGATACTTTTTAGTGATAATGCTTGTCCCGCAATTTTTACCAAGCCTCTTTATTGTCTCTAGTTTTATGTCTTGGTTCGAATTGATGAATGTAAGTATATCGGGGTTTTTCGGTGTTGTGTTTTTTCATTCATTTGTTAACGCAGGTTTAGTCTGTTTCTTGCTCTCTATTTCTTTTTCTGAAAAAATTAAGGCTATTTTTTTTGGTAATAGAATTTATGGTTTAAAAGATAGATCAGTTTTGTTGAAATATGGGCATAAGTTTTTTAACAAAAATATGTTTTTTATTTTCATGAGTGTTTATTTGTTATGTTTTACAAGTTTCTCTATTCCATTATTAGTTGGCGGATCAGGTTTTGATACTCTAGAGACGTTTATTTATAAAAAAATACTTCATTACGGCCGACTAGATTTAGCGTATTTTTTATCTTTGATCCAATGGGTGCAGTTTTTAGTGTTGTTTTCTTTTGTGTCTAAGGTAAAGTCTGAAAAAATTGAATTTTCTTTTGTAAAAAATATTCAATTTTACCCTTCAAGTTTTTGGGGAAGAGTGTTTTATGTTTTTACTTTAGGTTTTTTAAGTCTTTTAGTCGTTCCACTTTTAAAGGTTTTTAATGAACTTAAAGTAAACTATCAATTGGTTATAGATATAATAAGTTTAACATTAAAAAGTCTTATGCCTGTTGCTGTGTTTATTGTTTTTAATTTTTTATTTTTCATGGGGTATTCTCTTTTGGGATCTGACTCATTTGTAAAAGGTCAAAAAATAAGAAATCAAGTAGCGACTGTTTTAAATTCATTTAATGGCTTAGGTGTTTTTTTTGTGGTTTTACCAATGTTTTACTTTAGTTTATTTGTAGAGCAGAAGATTTTTTCAACTCTGATTTTAGGTATTGTGTTTGGTGTTGTCTACAGTCCCATCTTGTTTAGATTTACTCAGTCTATATTAGATAAGAAAATTGAAAAATGGTCTTTGGTTTCTAATATATATAAATTAAGTTTTATGAATAGATTTGTTATTTCTTACAAGGAGCTAAAAACTTACTTTGTTCCTGTGATATTTGTTGGCAGTATTTGGGTTTTGTCTGATTTTGGGATAGCTTCTTTGTTTGTTAGTTCAAATGAAAACTTAGCTGTAGCAGCAATGAGCCGACTCGATAGGTATCAGTGGCAAGAGGCTTACTTAATGATGGGTTTTGTGTCTTTATTAGGCGTTTTAGGTTTACTAAAAATAATGGAATTAAATGAGTACTCTGAAAATAGATCAACTTAAAATTTTGCACGGAGAATGGTCTCTTGTTATTGAAAACATGAAGCTTGCTCCTGGTGAAATTCATTTTATCAAAGGGGCATCTGGTAGTGGTAAAACAACATTTGTTCGCTCACTTCTTGGTTTAGAAAATGAAGTGGAATTACAAGGAGTTTTGTGGGGAAATCAAAGTTTGTCTGCTGTTCCTCTTAAGAAAAGAAACTGGGGAGTTTGTCTGCATCTGGATTTCTTTTTGGAGTCTCTTAGAGTGGATGAAGTTATTGGAATGATTTTTAAGGCGAGAGGCCTTGGTTCCAAATTGGGACCAAATTTAGATAAAATATTAGAGCCAATACTAAAATATTGGGAGTTAGATCAGCAAAAAAAGCAAAAAATTCAAAGCCTTTCATCAGGAGAAAAGCTTAGAGTCCAATTGATATGCGCTTTAGAGTCAGGCTCAGAGTTTCTTATACTAGATGAACCCTCTCGGTCCTTAGATCTATCTTTAAGAAAAAAATTTAGACAACGCTTAAAAGAAATTATCGACTCGCAGAATATTTCATGTTTATTTGTGACTCACTTTGAGGAAGACATTGAAGACTTCCGTGATTTTAGTGAGCACTTTGTTTGGGAGATTGATACTCAAAAAAGAAGGCTCGTAAAAGTCCAGGGGTAATTGTGAGTTGTAATTTGTTATGACAAACTCGTTATCATTAGTTTAGTATTAAGTTTATTATTTTAAGGAGAAAAAGATGAAAATAGTTGTTTTATTTATCGCTGTACTGGGTTTAAGCTCGTGTGCACCTATGATTAAGAGTGCTCTTAAGAACAATCCAGACCTAATTTATGATGTTTTTAAAGAAGATCCGGGTAAATTTATGGAGACTGTAAACAGTGTGGCTAGAAAAGCTGCTGCTGAAGCCCAAACTAAAGAAGCTGAAAAAGAAAAAGAGGCTATGGAAAAGCAGTTTTCAAATCCAGTGAAAATTGAAACAGCTAGTAATCGTTCATTTTTAGGTAAAAAAGATGCCGCCATTACTGTAGTTGAGTACTCTGATTTTCAGTGTGGTTACTGTTCAAGAGCTCATGGTACAGTAGAACAGATTAGAAAAGCTTACGGTGATAAGGTAAAGTTTATTTATAAGCATTTTCCTGTTACGGGTGCTCCTATGTCTAAGCCAGCAGCTAGGTATTTTGAGGCACTTTCGATGATGTATCCTGAAAAGCCTGAAAAAGCTTATCAGTTCCATGACTTGATATTTAAAAATCAAGGAGCAGTTCAGTCTAAGGGTGATGCAGCTCTTAAGAGTTTTTTAACAACCGTAGTTGGAGCTAAGTCAGTAGCAACTGTCTTAAAGATGGCTTCTTCTGATGAAGTGACAAAGAGAATCGAGACAGACTCTAAACAGGCTCGTGATCTTGGAATTCAAGGAACTCCTGCATTTGCAGTAAACGGAGTTGTAGTTAAGGGAGCTCGTCCTTTTGAGTATTTTAAAGGAATTATAGACCGACAATTAAATGGTGGTAAACCAGTAAAAGTTGAAGCTAAAACTGATAAAACAAAGGGCTAAGCTAAATTTTCAAACAAGCTTAAAAAGTTTGCTAAGAATCAGAGCTTTATTGGAAGCTCTTTTTCTAAAGAATAATTAAGATAGTTTTTGAGAGGCCCTACTTGTAGGGCCTTTATTGTTACGCCCGCTTGCTGAGCCCTTCTTAAGGTTTCTCCATATGCAGGATCTATATCATCTGCAGGACTAAAATAGTCACAGTCTCTTCTTTGAATCACAAAAATTTGTTCAGCTTGGTACCCGATTTTTTTAAGTTTAATGAGCTCCTCAAGGTGTTCAACTCCCCTGGGAGTGGGTGCATCAGGGAAGTAAGCTCCATCGCCAACTTTTAAAGTGACATTTTTGACTTCAACGAAGATACAGCTTTCGTCTTGAATATCGTCCCACTTTGGCTTTCTTTTTAATTTCCACTCAAAACTCTTCGGTATAAGAAGTCCATCGAGTCTTTTCCTAGAAGGCAGGGAGAACTCAGAGAGCCAATGGTAGTTAGCCCAATGTTTTGGAGCTTGCGAACTCGTGGACCACTCTTTTACTAGTTGATTAGGTGTTTGGGTGTTGACCCCAACCCAGGCATTGAGTGGGTTTACAAACTCTAGGGTCCATTTGAGTTTTCTGTCTGGGTTTGATGCTTTTTGAACCAAGCAAGGGGCATTTTTGTGGGCAACTCCTGTTAGTCGCCCCGTATTTGGGACGTGTGCAATTTGCGTTTTGCCGTTTAATTCGATCTCAGCAAAAAAGCGTTTGTATCTTCTTATGAGTGTTGCCTCTTCTAATTTAGATAAAAATTGCATGGATTTGGTGACCTTTTTAGAGGGCTATGTCATAAACAGAGCTTCGGTTAAACCTAATGTTAAACTTAAGAAATATAATGAGGGAATATGGCACTACAAGCCCCTTCACATCAAAAAGCTAGAAAACCCATGAAGCCAAAACCTTCGTGGATAAAAATTCGTCCTCCTGCGGGAGATGAGTATTTCCGTCTTAAGAAAATGTTTAAAGAGTTAAATTTGGCCACAGTTT
>CALGNA010000133.1 GCA_937958795.1 uncultured Bdellovibrionales bacterium
ACTATATGTCCAGAAGTTATAACAAGAGCTTTTGTAGAATCTAAAGGGGGTTGATCCAATGCCACGACCATACCAGAACCACCAGTCCATCCATTAGCTACATACTTAGGTACTACACGTGCAGTACCTGGTATGAGTTGTCCAAAAACAATCACTGAGTGAAATATGGTGACCAATAAAACAATTAGATTCTTTTTTATTAAAAACACGAGGACCTCTAAGGAAAGATTTCAGACACTCACCCTAGTATTAAATTTATTTTATTTATTCATACTTGAATAATTTTCAGGCCAAGATGTTCGTTTCTTGACCTAATTTTTTGATTAAAACCCTAAAGCTTAGCTTGCTGAAGACGATTATTTACGATTCTAGGAGTTAAAAAGATCATCAACTCATTGGACTCTTTTGTTACATCTTCGGTTCTGAACAACCAGCCTAATAATGGTATTTTTCTTACCCTTGGAACACCTGCTTCTGATTTTGTAGCATCACTTTGATAGATCCCCCCCACAACAGCTGTGTGATTATTCTTAACCAAAACTTTTGTTTCTGCAGTTCTAGTGTTTTTTGGCCTAGCTTCTTGGCCACCAACACGAATATTACCACCTGCAAATTCTCTTAAAAGTTTAATTTGTAATAAAACTGAAGCATCTGATGCAATTTGAGGAGTTACCTCTAGACTGACTTCAACGGGAATTCTTTCTATTGTTGTTTCAGTGATACCGTCACTGACTGTTGTCTTAACCTGGAGAATTTCATTCGTTTGACCTATTTTAGCAGGCTCATTATTCATGGTTACAACTTTTGGTGAAGATATAACTCGAGCTTTATTTTCTGTTTCAGCTAAGTTTAGTAAAGCTCCTATCTCTCCAAATAAGTTTAATGTACCTGTTAACAAACCAAGTCCAAAGGTTTTTCCTGTTGTTGATAGAACCCCTCCATTCCCTGGAAAACTATTAACACCAATAGAAGGCCTTGATGTAATGGGTCCATTGTTTGCTCCGCCTTGAGGAGAAACCTCATAGCTTCCCCCTCCAAATCCCCATTGCAAGCCAATAGATTGAGTGAAGTCTTTATTAGCTTCGACTATTTTTCCTTCTATCATAACCTGGGTAGGCGGCTGATCTAACTCAGCGATTAAAGACTGAATTCCTTTTAATACGTCTTGTGTATCTTGAATAATTAAAGAGGAAGTCCTGTCATCAGCCATAGCTTGGCCAGTTTTTGGTGTTAAAAAATCTTTGATCTTTTTGGCTAAATCATCTGGTTTTGCATAACTAAGCGGAAATACTTTGAGTTGCACAGGAGATAGGTTTTTTCTTGCATCTATCATACTTTTCGCATCTTCAGATTCTGCTCGTAAAGAATCTAAAGTTGTAATTCGAATAATATTCCCTGAACGTACATAACCCAACTTATGTGTTCTCATGATCATGATTAAAGCTTGATCCCAAGGCACTTGCTTTAATTTTAAGCTCAATTTTCCTTTCACATCACCAGATAAAACAATATTAGCTCCTGTTTCGTCTGAAATAAAATGAATCACATCTTTTATATCTTCATCTTTAACTTGGATGGATATAGGTTTTCCATAAAATTTATTATTATTTAACAAGAATTCCTCTAAGGTTCTTGCGCCCAAAATCTCATTAGAACCAGACATACTTACTGGTGTACCACTGTTATTTGAAGACATATTTGTTGAAGAGTTAACTAAAGATGTTCGACCCTCCTGATCAAAACCACTCAGACTATTTTGAGCAATTGGGCCCATTGGATTGCCTGAAGAGTCCGGTGAAATGAGCATTTTATTGCCCTCAATATATACAAAAGGTTGCTTTGTACTACGAAGCTGTATGGCTAATCTAGCAGTGGTACCTTCTTGAAAAGCAGACACGGCTCCAAAATCTTGGTCAAAGTCTTTGGTATAGAAGGGTCTTTTAAATTGATCTTCAACCGTTGTATTAGACACTAAAATAAAAAACTGTTTTGCAGCTTGGTCAAATTGAACAGTATACTGTGGTGGGTTTGTAAAATCTAAAATCATAGATCCACCGCGAACAAATGAATCATAGCTCATATTCACAATTTTATTTAGCGCTGTAAACGGATCTTGCTTCTGAGTCGTTTGAGTCTCAATTGGTCCTATATCTTCAATCTCAGCAACAAAATCAGATGTCGCAGAAAGATCATCAATGGCTGTATCGGGAATTATTGGCGAAATAGACTCATCCAAATCTAACTCTAGTTCATCGGCTAAGTTATCGAAGTCATCTAACTCATCTTCAAAACCAGCATCTGAAACTGCAAATTCATCCTCATTAAAATCAAAGGACTCAAACTCGCTATCAAGATCTAACTCTTCTTCTAAAGTTGCGGATAGGTCTGGAGAGATTTGATCTCTGCCCAAATCTAACTCATCCTCATTTGTTAAAAACTCATCTTCTATATCTAATTCATTAGACCCAACAAAACTCTCATCAATATCCAACTCATCATCAGAAACCTTGTCTGAATCGAAGTCAGAAAAATCCTCAAAATCTTCAAAATCATCATCTGACCAATCCAAACTTTCATTGTTTGCAGAAGATACATCAACATCTAATTCGGAGTCACTAAACTCATCTTCACCCTCTAAACTGAACTCATCAGAACTATCTAAATTAAAGTCATCATCTGACCAATCTAAATTTTCATCATTAACTGAGACTTCCCCTTCAAATTCTGCGTCACTAAAATCGTCTGAACCATCCAACTCAAAGTCATCATCTGAAAGCAAATCTCCTTCAATGGATTCAAACTCTTCATTTGAAAAGTCCGTATCATTAAAGACTTCAGGAGTTATTTTACTCTGACAAGAAATCAAAATTAAAACAGAAATTAAACTTAATATAGCTCTCATATGAGTGTTCCCCTTACTCTGGCATTCTTAATATTTGAGTTGTGTAAAGAGTCTTACCCTCTTCTTCTTTAGATTCGATAACTATAACCTCACCCTCACGAACTTCATGCACATAGCCCTTTCCAATAAGATCATTCTTTTTAATAACATATAAGTTATTGGCAGGATCCCTAACCATAGCCTTTGGTACCGTATTACTCCAAAGAATGGTGGTTAATCTAAATTCACTCACATCAAACTTCTGAATAGGCGAAATCTCAACCTTCTTACTACTTTGCCCAGGTATTTCTGTTGCTGCTCCTGAAAACTCTTTAATTGTATAAGAAAAGAATGGATCTCTTCTAGACCGTCCATCATAAATAAATGGCTCTAAAAAAGCATCCTTAAGGTTTTCTTCACCTTGAGCGTCTTCCAAATTAGGATTTTCTATTTCTTCAGCTAATTTTTGCTCTTCTTCATCAACGACACCATCGCCTGACCCGGCCTGATCTAATGCAGAAGGGTTTCTAGTTGAAGTCTTAGTATCGCTAATTTCTGTGTTTCCCGGAGCTTTGTTATCAAGTTCAGTGTCACCAGCTTGTGTCTTTCTCATTTCATCAGTTTGATCCAAGCCTGACTGTTCAGGAATCTGATCTTCTTCAGCGGGTCTGCTAAAATTATTCTCCATACTACGACTTATAGTTGGATATAAAAATATAATATGAATTAAAAGAAATAAATGAAGAAAGCCATTATTCCACATCAAGGCCCTCCTCATCTAGATATTCATCTTCTAATCCAAGCCCATCAGGGTTTTCTTCACTTTCTTTGTCTATATCTAATGTTTTTTGGCTATAAGAATAAGCCCTAAAAGCACCATTAAACGTCACAAGCGACTTTTTATCTCCAAGCTGGTTTAAATTCTCAAATCTAAAGTTTGTTAGCAATATAATCTTCTTTACTCTTGTTAAGTAAGATAAAAAGTAAAGAACCTGATCAAATGTCCCTTTTAGATTAACTGAAATTTCATAGACCGTAAATGGCTCTTCTTTTATATTAGAATTAGAATCTTGAATAGACATAATGTTTAAGCCAGCTACTCTTGCTTCGTCAGAAATCAAACGAACCATTTTAGATATAGGATCTCCTGAACCTAATACTTCAACATATGGCTCTAGATTTTTTTCTACCTCAATCAGCTCTTCTTGAAGAGCTAGTGATTTTTGATTTTCAACCCTTAGTTTTTCAAGTTTTGATTCGTTAAGAGCGACCTCTTCTTTGACTACTTTTAATCTTGTCATGACGCTATTACCAGAGTCGAAAACCATAAAGTAATAGACTGCAGCAAAGATCAATCCACCTACAAGAGCCTGTAGAACACTTAAACTTTCTATACGTTCCGTAAGATTCATATTCCACCTTCTCGTGAACGTATTTGAAAAGACAAAACACGGCCTGATCTGTAATCTCTTTGCACTGACTTAAGAAGCAATACTTGTTCATAAAATAAAGATTTTTCTAAAGATTTAATAAATTGAGTCAACTCTTGATCAGATTCACTAAAGCCTTCAAACATAAAAAACGTATCTGACAATTTAAAATTCTGTAGCCAAATTCCATCTGGAATAACTGTTTGCAGATAATCTAAGCCTTGAGCAGACTGTAGTCTTTTCTTAGCAATTTTTTGAGAATCTTCATACAGCTTTGATTTT
>CALGNA010000134.1 GCA_937958795.1 uncultured Bdellovibrionales bacterium
TAATGTTCTTGCAGAGACTTTACTAGACGTTTCTCTCATATCGAATTAAAGTAAAATGCTTAAAAATCACATCTATGCTTTTATATTTATTGCTCTGGTTTCTCATTTTTCAAATGCAAATACGGGCTCACTCTTAAGAGCACAGGGGCTCCTTCATCGTCTAAGTGAAAACCCTAATTCATCCTTGATAAAGGTCTTTGAGCCCTATCATTCCAAAATAGGATTTCAGGAAATACAGAATTTCCTTTTAGACTACCATTACCTAGCAGCGCCTTCGACTCAGCTAACAGTTTTAGACCAAAACTATCCGCTTTATGCTCATTTTTCCAGAAATATATCTCAGGCACAAATACTCAACCCTACCGACAATCTTGAGTTACTTCCTTTTCCATCTGATTCTGCGAAATTTCTAAGATCATCTTTCCCACTTCCAATTAAACCACTTGATAACTTTACTAAACTAGAAACTTTTTTATACTTTCATATAGCAAACAATGAAGTGAAGTTAAATATTATAACCTATTCACAACACATCCCAGGTTTTGGTGAAAAAAATAAAATATCAGCAATCTCTCAAGATATTCATAATTACGCTTATAGTCTTTTGATTGAAAAATTTCAGCACTTAGATCATAGTTTAGGTCCTAGCGGAGCTTCAGTTCAAAACTTAATACATCGAACACCTCTTTTGGATTTAAACTATATAAATACAACTCCTGATGATTTCAACCCTAACCAAGCGGGTGTTAATAATTTTTTTACGAATGGATTAGTTAGGAAAGAGCATATAAAAATAACAACTTTTGCCATGTCAGATCTACCTGACACTTCTGATCTTGATTTAGCATTTTTTGAGTTTCTCAAAGGTATTTTTTTAAAACTAAATTAGATATGAAAAACACTCGAGGGAACTCTTTTTTTGCGCTTTATATAGGATTTAGCTTATTTTTATTTAGCACACATACTTTTGCAACAGGCTCTTTGTTACACCAAATACTGTCCCCAGCTCACAACTCCAGACCACCCATCTCAACCCTTATCAACTCAATGCTTGGTAACACACCAAATAGAGACAGCTTCACCTCATTGTCTACGACCTACAATGCAACTCGAGGCGCTATTGCTTACAAAACCCACTCGCACTTTGATCCATCTTCATATCCGCTTACTCTCGACTTATCTACAAATATCCTTAAGTCTCGTAACTCCCAGAACACAGATGCCAGTAGGCTTTTAACTAAGTCCCTTAGTAATATTACGAATCCAGAATCTTTTTTAATACATGGAGTACCTGTAGGAAAAATTCTACTTAACCCTGACAGCCCTGCTTATAGAAGCATTGAGGCTTATGCCTTATTGAATGTAAAAAATACCAATATCTTTCTAAGTTTCTTTTCAGTTACAGAACCCTTTTTAACAAACGATTCTTTAACTGTTGATGCTAGTTCTCTATTTGATAACCTCCACAGAAGGGCTTACGATCTAATTTATGAAGCTCTAGATGTCTTAAGCTTTCATACTGACTATAATCTACAGAGAGTCTTGGGAACTGATTCCATAAATCCAGATTTAATTTTTAATCAACATGCCAATCTCATTACTATTGAACTATCTGGGATTTCTGATACTCGGGACCTCAAAAGTGCAATTGCAAAAATTATGCACGATATGTGGACTCTTTATAATAAATAACTAAGTTAGGATTTTATGAATTTTAATGCTCTTCATCCAAAATATTTATTGTTTATTTTACTTTATATAACTTCAATCTTCGCTTATTCTAACCCTACAATGTTTGCATTAGATAGCATTATTGATGCTGTCCAACATAGAAGAGGTAGGAATATGTTTCCTATTTTCTTAAATCACCAGGATCTTCAACAAAAGTCATATGCATTAAAAACTCAGGGACTAGCTGATTTACATAATGACAATGGCTATATGTCTGCCAACTTTCCAATTTCTCATAATTTTTATACTATCCTAGACAGGAAAGTCCCTTCACTTGCAGGTCTTTTCCCACCCGATATCAACTCTTTGTATATTAAGAGTAACGGCGTTCCTCTGTTTACACTTTCTGACGACCTAGAAATTTTTGCTTATTTTGAGGTCCGAAGCTCTAACTACAAAGCTCCAAAAATCTCTCAACATATTTACACATATACTGACAATATCCCATCAGGCTCTGATGTCCCCTTGGCTGGTCATCCTCATTTTTCCATAGATTTAAATATCGTTATTTTAAATAAAAAAAATAACCTAGTTCAATCTACAGACTTTACTGAGGCGGCTAGCGACATTAAAAGAGATATAATCGATAGCTTTAACTACTACTTTAAGCCTCTTTATAAATTACGAGGAGTTGAGCAAGATTTGCCCTTTGGGACTATCTCCCCTCAAATGGCAAATATTACAGCCTCACCAATTTTAGATATTCATGTTAATAAAATAACATTTAGTCTGAGTGTATTTGGAAAAGCTTCTTTTTCTGGTTTAGAGAGTGCCTTAGCATGGTTTTTACATGATGTAGCACGAATTCTTTAATTCATACTGTAAGATTTTTTAGGAAAACTCACTCTAACCTTTAAGCCAAACTTGCTTTGACCAATTTTAGAATAGTCTTGCGATTTGAAACTTTTATTTGAGTAGTCCAAACCAAATCCCCACCAATAGGTATCCGTTTTTTTAGTCTGATACCAAAGTCCTGTTTCAAACTCTGAAAAATCCTTCACACTATCTGTACCAATTAAACCAAAACCATAGCCTGCTTCTATTCCTAATAACCAAGAACTGTTTTGAATAACTGGGATCATTGCCTCAAGGTTAGCTGTAACAATATTGTCTTTGCTTGCGTCTACGCTTAGAGGCTGAGATGCATCATCTTCCCATGTTACAATTTGTTGCCACTTAAGTCCAAGTCCAGTCTCCAACCAACCCAAGGGCCTGTAGCCCATTTTTGCAGCTGCACCTAACTGAGTGATGGTTTTATTGTTATAACTACGAGCACCCATATCTTCGTTTATGTTTAGGAAAAGATCCTCAATTAAGCTTATAGAAAATTCAGAGAAAAGCTTGTCGCTCCAATAGGGCTTAAAACCCAGGTCTAATTCAGGAACAAAATGAGTTGTGCTATTATCTGTTAAGCCAATATCTCCTTGAGTCGATTTGAACCCCAATCTAGGTTGAATATAGAAAAGAGACTTAAAACCAGACTTAATCTCGCTGCTGCTTAAACTTTGTGGACTTCTGTTTTTTGAGGATAACTTACTTGCAGCAAGGTCTGGGATTTCAGATACATAGTTTTCATCATGAGAAGCCGCGACTTCTTCAGCTACAACTTCTGGAGCACTTAATTCAACTGTCTCTCTTTGTGCCTCTACAGCAGGAGCTACAGGTCTTACATAGTCATTTGAAGCTTCGTAAACCACTGGCTGACTTACCTCTTGCTTTTCAACAGCTGCAGGCTCACGAGTGCTCTCTGTCTCATACTTAACTGATTCCGAATGATCTGATTCATTATCCATAGGAACGTAGCTAAATTTTTGTCCACTTAAGTCTTGGCTTAAAAATGCATAAGCGTCATCTTTCTTTTTATCACCCATAATAAAACAGTAATCTTTAGTCCAAGCCTGCTGCTCTTCTGTCCTAGTTTTAGAAATTGGGAAAATCCAATAGTTGGTTTTTAAGTTTGTTTGAGCAAGAGTAATTCCTGTTGAGTGACGAGCAATATCTTGAAAATCAGAATAAAAATTTTGTAAAGCTTCTTTATGTGTGTCGCCGTTAATTGGTAAATAAAAACAAAGGTCCATCTCTTCTCTCATATCTACAGCTTCTTGCGAAAGCGGTTGGCCTGCTTGTAACTGAACAACTGGGTTCGTGTTCGAATCATTTTTTTCAGTTATTACTTTTTCTGGCAATGCAGAAGCCTCTCCCGACAAAGATCGAGAATTTTTAGATGTTGATTTTTTACTCTTAGCTAGTTTTTTGTCGGAAGCTTCTTCGGACTTTTTTGCGTTTTGAGGTCTTCTGTACTTCTCTGGATTTTTTTTATACTCATCAACAGAAACATATTCGTTGGACATTTTTGTCATCTCAGCATTGTTTTTTGAGGTTCTTAGTTTAGAAACCCAAAACACTGCCATTATGAGCAAAGCGCCTAAGCCTAAAATTTTATATCCGTATTTCCACATTTGAAGCTCCATTCCATAAGTATCAAAGTGCCTAACGGTTTATTTATTTTTTAATTTAACGTGTAGATCAAAATGAGATAAGATCTAAATTTTAATTGATATTTTGGAATGGTGGGCTTAAGAGAACTCGAATCTCTGACCTCCACGATGTCACCGTGGCGCTCTAACCAACTGAGCTATAAGCCCTTAATTACTTTAAGAAATTTATTCTTCTCGTTAATAGAGCTTAGAGTCAAGTCGAGCTACAGGGCAGCTTTTAGCTGCCCACTTTCTGATTTTTCGACCTTAGAGAAAATTTGAGCATCTTTGATGCTTTGTAAAACCTCTCCTATTGGCCTCTTAAGTTTGAGTCCTAAGGAAAAACCTGCGCCTGATACAGTCTTTAGTTTTGCACCGTGAACATTAGGAAGGCCGTTTAGCTTTTCAATTAACTGGCTTTGTTTTTTATAAGTTGTAAAATCTTGTATATATAGATCTACACTTTCATCAGAAGATCTAGCTTCACTTTGTTTTGCAACTGCTGAAGATGATACTTTTTTATTGTGATTCTGCAGAAAACCTAAAACCTTCTCAGCAGGGGCATTGTTAATATTCCCAACTAAAACCTTTCCCCGGTACAAAACCCTTGTAGGTGGACTTATAGCTGAATTCGTAGCTTCAACCGAACTTAAAGTTCTTTGAGGAACAGTATGGATAACATACTTAAATCCTTTAAGTTGCCCTTTGCTTGGAAGAGATTTAGCCCTAAAAACCTTGTATCCATTTTTTTCTAAACTAGCTCCCAGTTGTTTTATTTGGTTTGAAATAGGCTCAGTAACGACAAGAAGGAGTTTTGTTTTAGGTGTAACTTGAGTTAAATAGCCCTTAGAGTTAAGAAAAGACTTTAAGCCCGAGCGCGAGTATTCATATTGAACTTTAACGATCCGACCTTTGCTGTTGTTTTTACTAGACAAAACAGATCTTGATATAAATATGCTGTCAAATTTCTCATTTATAAGATCATAAATTTTCTTATCTTGAACAGGTGTTACCTCTGCTTTGAACCCTGCCATCACCTGCCGGATCACATCATGTCTTAGGGCCTCATCTTGCTTAATGATAAGATCCTCCGACGAAATACCAGGACCAGAAACTGTTGATATAACCTTATCAAAACCAAAAACCTCTCCACTAAAAAGAACCAAAAACATCCCGATTAGAGCATATTTTATATTTTTCATTTTTATTCCTCCGGCCTCTTTAAGCCTCTGCCTCTTTTGCTTTTTTCTTCATATAAAAAGGCTTACGTTCTTTTACTCCGAAAGGAGGCAATTGTTCAAACTGCATTTCAATATTTAAATCTGGATCTAGGGACATCAAACTCCCCACATGTTCAAACAGAAATTCTTTCGATTTTTCTACCCTCAAAACAGCCTCACGCTCTTGATCTCTCCATGAGACAGCCAATGAGACACTTCCATCCCCTAGGTCCTGAAGTTTTTTCCCAAGACCTGAAATACTCTTTATTGAGTTCAAATTTGCGTCTATATATATAGACACAGATCTCAAGTATTTTTCAATCCACTCCTTAACAGACCAAAAAGACTGAGCCAAAACCTTAGGCTCCCCTCGGGTCGCATCAATATCACCTTCAAAAAAGAGTATTTCATCTGCAATTAACATATGAGCATATTCCGCGTAAGCATCCGGGAAAACGACAAGCTCACCAGAGAACCCATCCCCCTCAACCATAACAAAAGCCATTCGAGTGCCTTTTTTTGTAATGATAGGTCTCACATCAGTTATCATTGCAAAAGACTTAAAATGACTCTTATTTTCAGCGACCGCCAGAGAACTTAATGCATTCAAACCCATGCTTTCAAGAGCACATTCAAGCCCCCAAAGCGGATGGCCACTTAGGTAAAAACCCAAGACCTCTTTTTCTTTTTGCAATGTCATAGTAAAGGACCAGAGAGGCACAACCTGTTTTGGCTCAAAAACCTCTTCCACATTAAAGGCCGCAAATAAATCACCTTGCCCCTTCTCTTTATCGAGTCGTTTTTTTTGCGACTTTTCAAGCCAAAATGAGACATTCTCAAACATCTCCGCTCTATTTTCATAAAGCTTATCAAAGGCCCCTGCACTAATGAGCGCTTCTAGGGTTTTTTTATTCATCTTGCGAGTATCTGCTTGATCAAAGAAATCTTTTAATGTTTCAAATCGACCATTTGGAATGTGCTTCCTTGTCTCGACCAAAGCCTCAACTGCCGCCTCACCCACGCCTTTAATGGCACCCAGTGAAAAGAAGACCTTTCCTTTTTGAGCATCAAATTCAAAAGAGGATTCATTAATATCTGGAGGCACAAGCTCGATGCCTTTAGACTTTAAATCCTTAACATATTTAACGACATTTTCTGTGTTGTTTTTTTCTGTAGACAAAAGGGCAGCATAAAACTCTTCTGGGTAGTATTTTTTAATCCAAGCCGTTTGTGCTGTAATCACACAATAAGCGGCGGCATGTGATTTGTTAAAACCATACTTGGCAAATTCTGCCATCAGCTCAAAAAGCTCGAGTGTCTTTTTTTCCGAGTGGTTGTTTTCAGAGGCACCCTTTAAAAATGGAACTCTTTGCTTTTCCATTTCGGCAGCAATTTTTTTACCCATGGCTCGTCGTAAGTTATCGGCTTCGCCCAAAGTATAGTTGGCAATTTTAGAGGCAATGAGCTGCACATGCTCCTGATAGATAATAATCCCGTAAGTTTCTTTTAATATGGGCTCAAGCTCAGGAAACAAATACTCTACTTTTACCTCGCCCTTTTTTCTTTTTAAATACTCGGGGATCATGTCCATCGGACCAGGTCGATACAATGCATTTAGTGCAACGATATCTTCAAAACAATTTGGCTGAGCTTTTACACAAAGGTCTGTAATCCCCTCGCCCTCAAACTGAAAGACCCCCATTGTATCACCATCACTCATGACTTCATAAATACCAGGGTCATGAATAGAAATATCACTGGGTTTCAAATTGAGATTATGATTGCGATTTACAAGACGTAAGGCTTTTTGAATATGAGTCAGGGTCTTAAGACCCAAGAAATCAAATTTGATCAGACCAATTTTATCAGAATGCTTCCAATCATATTGAACAACATTTTCACCATCTGATCCTCGATAAAGAGGAGCGTGATCCAAAATATTTCCATCTGCAATAATAACACCGGCAGCATGAATACCTGCATGTCTTACGAGGCCTTCAATGGATCGAGCCATATCGATCAAGGTTTTAATTTGCGGATCAGTCTCCATAAGCTCGGCAAACTTTGGCTCCATCTCTAAGGACTCATCAAGTGTAATACCTAATTTATCTGGAACCAATCTTGCGATCTCGTTTACTTCTCCAAAGGTCATACCTAAAACTCGACCTACATCTCTTATAGCCGCTCGGGTCTGAAGTTTTCCATAAGTGATAATCTGAGATACACTTTCTGGGGAATACTTTTGAGTCACATAATCTATGACCTCACCGCGACGTGCTTGGCAAAAATCGATATCAAAATCGGGCATGCTCATACGTTCTGGATTTAGGAAACGCTCAAAAATTAAACTATATGGCATGGGATCTAAATCTGTAATACCTAAACAAAATGCTACTAAAGATCCCGCCCCAGAACCCCGACCTGGACCAACAGGAATATCTTGCTCTTTAGACCAGTTAATAAAATCCTGTACGATTAAAAAATAACCGTTAAATCCTTTTTCATGAATAACTGAAAGCTCATAGTCTAGTCGATCCAAATACTTTGGTCGATCTTCATCTGTAAACTCTTCACCTAGGGCTTTTTTCTCTTCAACTCTTTTTTCAAGTCCCAGAAGAGCAATGTGTTTAATCTCTTCTTGAGGAGTACGACCCTCTGTTGTTGGAAAACTTGGTAAATGGTAAATGGGTTTACCAGAAGAATCCTCTAACTTAAATTTGACATCACAACGGCTTGCGATCTCTGACGTCATTTCTACAAGCGAAGAGTCATGACTAAAAACTTTAGCCATTTGTTCTTGAGATTTAAAGTAAAATTCACTAGACGGAAGTTTGTATCTTTGTTCATCTCGAAGAGTTCTATTTGAAGAAACACAAATTAAAACCTCTTGAGCTAACTGATCCTTTTTCTCTAAAAAATAAACATCATTTGTTGCAACTGTTTTAACTCCAACATCTTTTGCGATCTGTTGGTATTCAGCAAAAGACTTGTCCCAGTCGGGCACCCCGAGTTTTAGAATTTCAACATAGGCTCGATCCTTATAAAGTTCCTTTAACTTTATAACGGACTCTTTTACTTTATCTAATCCGCCTTTTTCCTCAGAAACCTGAAGTAAACCTTTAACTCCACCAGATAGAGCAATAAGGTTTTCAGAGTGATCACCTAAAACCTCCCAATCGACTCGAGGTTTATAATAAAAACCCTCTTTAAATCCTCGACTGCTTATGGAGCATAAATTTTGGTAGCCCTCGTAATTTTGAGCCAAAAGAACGATCCGACTCATGCCATCGAGGCTTTTTTCAGTTCGCTCCCCCGCTGTTAAATAGACCTCTAATCCTATAAGAGGCTTTATCTCTTTTTTCTGACAGGCAAAATAAAACTCCACTGCCCCAAACATATTTCCAAGATCAGTCAGGGCCACTGCTGGCATCTGAAGATCAACAGCTTTGGATACTAAATCAGGAACCTGAACAGGAGCCTCAAGAAGTGAGTAATGTGAATGGGCATGAAGATGAATAAATCCAGGTACTTGGCTCAAATTAAGGAAACCCCTCTCTTAATTAATAGACTTGATTAACGGACTAGATTAACACAAGTGATAAAATTACCTGATTTACAGACCTTTGTAACGGACTTTTAGGTTAAATCTTAAAAAAAACAGAGAAAAGCTTATACTTAGGTATATGTAATAAAGCATAGTATAGTTTTAATAAAATATGTAATTTTACATTGTAAAAATAAAATAAAGTATGCTATTCTACAGCCTATGAATGCTTTAAAGATATACAGAAAACAAGCCTCTAAAAAATATAGTAAAATTAATGAGTTAGCTCATCATGCTCGCAGCATTAAAAACTGGATAGAATACACCAGAAAAGCCTTAGGCTACACCCCAAAACAGCTGGCTCAAAAAATGGAGATCGCTGTATCGACCCTACATCAAATTGAGCGAAACGAAAAACAGGACAAATTAACCATTGCAAGCCTAAAAAAAGCAGCCGAAGCCATGGGCTGTGAGTTTGTTTATGCCATTGTTCCAATTGGCGAATTGGATCAGATAGTAAAAACACAATCCATGAAACGAGCACGCCAAATTGTTTTAAATACAGATCTTCACATGAGCCTCGAAGATCAAAGTGTCTCAAAACAAGATTTACAAAATCAAATCGAAGAGCTGGCTGAAGAGATGGCTTTAAGTAAAAACCTTTGGGATGAGGATGTGTCATAATGAGAATAACGAAAGGCATATTATTTCAGGACAGAGATGGTCAAACACAACTTAGCATCAAAGAAAAAGAAGGCTTAAAACTTAAGCACATTACACTGATGTCAGAGCTAGATGAAGTCGAACAACGTAACATCAACGAAGGTCTGATGTGGCTAGCTAAACAAAAATTTACAAATTCTGATTATTTAGAAGATACTTTTTTAAAGCAATTTCATAAAAAACTCTTTGGCGATGTCTGGAAGTGGGCTGGAGAATTTAGACATACAGAAAAAAATATTGGAGTCCCCTACTACCAAATCCCCGTTGCCATATCCCAATTTGGCGATGATGTACGATATTGGCTTGAAAACAAAACCTATTCAGAAAACGAAATTACTGCCAGAGTCCATCATCGTCTCGTTTTCATACACCCCTTTCCGAACGGAAATGGCAGATTTAGCAGACTGTACACACATTTTTTCTGCAAACAAAATAATTTAAAAGAACCAAATTGGTCATTAAGCCTGGAATGTTCAGAGCGTCGCAAACTATACATTGACTGCCTTAGAAAGGCCGATACGACTAAGCGGTTCTCTGATTTAATTAAGTTCATGAACCCTCAAACATAAACCTAATTCTTAATATCCAAATGTAGATGGTGTATGCTCAAAATATCCAGCTGCAGCATAAGCAGATGCTGTTGGAAAAACAAAGGCATTGCTTCCACTCTCAGCAACAGGAGCACATTGATTAAAATATCTGACAGAAGGTTGATGAATTGAGTTAATAGCTTGATCTGCATCCGTTACTGTACAACTCCCCCCATTCCTGCCAGTAAAAGTAGATCTACCTGACATATTTAATATTACAGAGTCAGGAGAGTTAATAACAAGATTCGCCTTTAAAGACACATGAGAATCATCTAAATTAAAAACACTTGAACAACTGGCACTTGAACAGTCAAAATTTAAAGTTGGGATTAAAGTCGATCTCGTGGACATTGTTGAATTCGACCTTAAAGATATAAAACCTGCAGTCGCATCATTTGTTGTAGAAAAGTACTGTACTTTGTCGGCGTAAACAATTAATGATTGATTTTGAGCGGATAAGGCGGGACAGGTTGTACAAGTCTGACCAAATTCACTGATTGTAGTCGTACCCGTAAAACTAATACGAGAGAGTCTATTCATTACTATTGCTTCTTTATCAGTCTGAATTATAGAGGAGTAATTAGTCGTAACGG
>CALGNA010000135.1 GCA_937958795.1 uncultured Bdellovibrionales bacterium
ATATTTCCAAAAACGAAAGTTCTATTAACAGGAAAATCTAGTAAAATAAAACAACCTGGTCTTTATAAAGTACAAATTATCAGTCAACTCAATGATAAAAGACAAATCTCTCATACAAATACTTTCACTGTCGAAAGCAGCGCCTTCATTAAAAGCGAAAGCTCAAAAAACGAATCACAAAAACTCACCTATTTGCCTCAAAACCTCGACATTATAACAAAAGAAAAAGGCGCTTCACTCTTTAGGTTTCAAATTACAAACCCAACAAATAGCGTTCAATCAGTCGAGCTCCCCATTGATAAGAAAAATAACTCTTATGTCTTTATGCCCAACAAAGTGAAAATCTTACCCGGATCTTCAAAAACACTTATTATTAAAATCAATCCCAGTACAAACCTAAATAGCCTTAAGAACCTCCCCATTAAGGCCATAATAAAAGACCCAAACGACAAGAAACAAATGCTTTTACTACCATTTAAGGTCCTTGAACCTCAAACTCAAAATTCTAAAGGTAGCAAGCATGCAATACTTTAAAATCAAAATACTGATTCAAATTTCACTAACATGCCTATTGATGTCTAACTGCCAAAGCATTCCTCAAAAGGACAAAGTTCTAGAGATGTCACTTGATTTTGATAAGAGCCAACTCGATAGCAAAGTTAAAAAAAATACTTTCATCAAAAAAAACTCACACGACCATAGGCTCTGCATGGAAAATCAAAAAAGAGCTTTTGACGTCTCAAAAATACTTCCTAAATTTTTACCAAAAAACAAAGGAACAAAGTATGATTTTTCATTCTTAGAAACATCATTAAGAGAAGCCTTATTTGAAATATCAACCATGACAGAAACCCCTATCATTATAGACGAGTCTGTTATGGGTAGCATTTCAATCAATATCGTTAACAAAACCCTCGAAGAAAGCTTAAATATTATTACAGACTCAGGCCCTTATGATTATAAAAGAAAAAAAGGCTTTTACTATGTTGGTGTACTAGAAAAAGCAACTCCTTCTTGGAACAAGCTCGTCTATGCCTTTCATTACAAACCTAAATTTCAACAGCCAGGCGAATTACATAGCTTATTGTCTTCTGAGAACAAAAATTACATCACTATTGATGACAAAAAAGGAAGCCTTTCTGTTGAGGCACCAAGAAAACAGCTTATCAAAATCATCAAACAATTCTATGAATACGACAAAGAGCAACCTCAAATCATGCTTGAACTCACTGTTACGGATTTGTCAGAAAGAGCACAAAAACAAATTGGAAAAGTTTTTAGTTCAGGAACAGCAAACGACTACACCCAAGGTAGTTCTGGGGTTAGCTCTGTTTTAAACTTTGGCGTCTTACAGCAAAACATCTACAGCAACCTATTGCAGACTATTACAGCTCTTGAGCAAGCCGGAGAGGCTGAGGTTGCAGCCAAACCAGCCCTTATGACTCTAAACGGTGAAGAAGCTACATATGAATCCAACCATAAATACCTGATCTCTGACCCCCGCAAAAACAACTACCAAAAAGTGGAGTTTATAGAATCTGGTGTAAAACTCAAAATGACACCCTACTTACAAAGAAACGGAAAAATTAAAATCGAAATCAAAGACTCAAGTAGCTCAAGTTTTGACAAAGAAACCAATGAATTCCAAGAACACAAGATCAACACTCATATATTAGTAAGTCCTGGAGAAACAGTCTTCTTTGGTGGGATGAAACATAAAAAAGAAAAAATTGTTATAACCAAAGTACCGATTATTGGAGACATACCTGGTATTGGCTATTTTTTTAAAAATAAATTTAAAGTTCAGGAAGATCACGAAGTCATCTTTACCATAAGGCCTGAGGTGGTTTGTAACACCAGGAGATAAGATTGTGTTAATTACGCAGCCTTAACAACTACCTTATCTCTCTGAAGTCCACTAACAAACTCTTCAATATCAGATAAAAACTCAATGTAACTTGAATACTCAAATATTTGATTGGATAAGTTCTTTTCAAACCCCATAAACTTTAATGATAAGTTCGCATTAAAAGGCGCAACCATTCCCCTTAAGCTATGAACAAGCCGTGATGCTTCGGTATACTTTTTTTCAACACACTTTTTCTCAAGATCAGTAACTTTTGAAGGATATTCATTTAAAAAAATATCAGCTATTTCTTTGTAAGTTTCTGGGTCTAGTTGATGAGTTTTTTTTACCTCTGTCACTAGCTTTAAGTTTTTAATACTCTTTTCTACTTTATACCCAACTCCATAGACGGATTGAATACCATGATCCCAATCTGCAAGTTTTTTTCTTAAAGATGATACGGCAGAATCTACACTTCGATCTGATATATAAGTGTCAGTTCCCCAAACTTGATCCAACAAAGCTTCTCTCTTATGTACTCTTGCTTGGTTCTTAACTAAAAAATGTAGTAATTTGAACTCAAGACCACTTAAATCTAAAGTCTGATCCTTTATACTCGCTTTAAAAGATGAAATATCTAGGCTAAGGTTTCCTATCGTGATTTCATGGATCTGCGATTGAGCTTCAGACCTAATAAGATTTATAAAATTAAAAAATCCATTTAGCTTTTCAAACAGCTCTATTTGAGAAAAGGGCTTGGGAACAAAATCTATGGCTCCCATTTTATAACTTGCAATTTTAGAAGTCAGATCAAATTGAGATGACAAAATAATAACAGGGAGCTTTTTTTCAAACAGTGTTGGTAAAATTTCAAAACCAATCCCGTCTGTCAAAACCAAATCTAAAAGCACAAGATCTATTGGAGAATCCAACATCTTTCTAGCTTGTTTTAAACTATCTGTTTGTAGAAGGTTATAATTTAATCCAAACGCCTCTTTAATGAGTTTTTGAGTAATTAAATCATCTTCAATAATAAGTATTGTTTTCTTTTGAGACAATGGCTTTTTCCTATTTATTCCTTATCGGACTAGGCACTCTCTTTTTTAAGAATTAGCTCATCCATTTTCTCTAGAACCTGCTCCATATCTAATGGTTTGGTTAAAAACCCATTCATACCAGCCATATAGCACTTTTCTTCATTTTCAGAGGTAGCTCCTGCCGTAAGGGCGATGATGGGAATATTCCTCAAAATGAGATCTACGTGAGATCTAATGCGTTTTGCGCACTCAAATCCATCCATCACTGGCATCTGACAATCCATTATAATAAGGTCCGTATCTCTTGTGATTTTGCTAAGCATCTCTTCGCCATTAGAAGCTAAGTAAACCTCATAACCGTTTTTTTCCAACAAACGCTGAATGACAATCTGATTAATCTTATTATCTTCTGCTATTCCAATCTTAATATTTTGTTTGCTTACTTTTTGTGAAAAATCCTTTTCAATAACTTGATTCTTTTTTGAATCATCAAAAAGCAAATCAAAATTTGATCTTGAAAAAGGAACAGACCATGTTGCTCTATGCTCATCATCTGATTTATTCTGAATCCCATTTTTTAAGAAAAGAACATTAACGCTTCCAAAATTTTCTTTTTTATCAGTAATAACCAAGTCCGAGACTAACGCCTTATTAACAAGTTTTATTTTCCGATTATTAAGCAAAGCGACAACATAGTCTCTTGTTAGGTTTTGGTTTAAATCGACATAGACGGCTCTATTTTCAAAACTCAAACATTTACTATACACTGGCTGTTCAAGTGGAATTTCAATACTAAACTCAGTACCTTTTTCTCTTTCTGATTTAACTTGAATGCTGCCATCAAACAGATCGACTATTTCTCTAACAATAGTGAGACCCAACCCAGTACCCTCTAAGGTTGTTGATTTTGCCTTAGCCTGAGAAAATGGATTAAATATTTCTTTAAGCTCATCTTTTCCAATACCTAAACCAGTATCTCTAATAATAAATTGAATATGTTCTTGTTTTTTTAAGACTTTAAATTCTATCTGACCTTTTTCAGTAAATTTTATTGAGTTATTCAGAATATTTAAAAGCACTTGTCTCATTTTATTAGCATCCGAAAAGCAGGATTGAGGCAACTTAGGGTCAATGAACAAATGAAAGTCTATTTTTTTTTCATAAACAGATGGGAGTAAAATAAAACTTGTCTCTTCAATAAACTCTATCAAATCGATAGAAGTTTTTTGTAACTTAAACTGACCCGCCTCCATTTTAGAAAAATCTAAAATATCTGTCACAATATTATTTAACAACTCCGTACTTTGCTTTAAAAGCCGAATACTCTCTCTCTGTTCCCTGCTTAAGTTATCAAGTGGCATTTGAAACAAGAGCCCTTTTATTCCATTAAGTGGAGTGCGAATCTCATGAGACATTTTTGCCAAAAATAAAGATTTGGTTTGAGTTGCTAACTCAGCCGCAATCTTGGCCTCATTTAACATTCTTGTTCTATCTTCGACCTTCTCTTCAAGCCCCTGGTTAACTAGATAAAGCTCTTTACTTTTTTCCTCTAAAAGTGACTCGGCCTCTTCTCTAGCTAAAGACTCACGCCTAAGCTTTCTTTGAATAGACTGAAGGAATAATGCCGCCGAATCATCACTCATGCAGCAGCTCTTCTTAGTTTAAAATTACAGAAGTAATCTTTTTTAGTTTCATCTGGGTATTCCACCTCTATGTCTATATCTTCTTTAAAATGTAGAACTGAGGCCTGCAGCAAACCTTTTGCTAAAACTGAAAAGGGTCTTGCAGATGAATACTCGACATATAACTGGTCTTTACTAGGCTCATCATACTTAAAAGTCGGAAGCTCCGCTTTTGGATAAAGCTTTTTAACTTCAACATGGATATAATCTTCAACCGACTTAATAAAAGAAAAACAATCCTTGCCTTCAAAAAAAACAGGATATTTTTTAGTAAAGGCTTGAAAGAGATATTCAGCAAACGTGACAATAAGATCATCCACAGGCACCCCAGTATACTCATGGAGCTTTGTTACCATCGTTATAATCTCTTGATGATCATAGGTCCCAACATTTGTATAAACTCCACCTGAGTGAAGAGGACAGGCCCCTAAAAGCTTATCAATAGTTGTTAATCCAAATTTTTCTTCGATCATATCCATGAATTCTCTAAAAACTATTCCTTTCATCTTTACCCCAAAATATATAATTTTATCTAGTGCTTCTGACTCATATTAAACTAAA
>CALGNA010000136.1 GCA_937958795.1 uncultured Bdellovibrionales bacterium
TGGAACTTTTATGGCGTTGTCTTTGTGTAATCCTGTGGGCAGCTTTCTGTAATAAATTCTGAAACGACTCTGTTCATAAGGCTATATCTGCCAGCTCTAAGCTGTTTGGCTCTATCTTTGTTGTTTATTACAAGGTGTAAAACAGAGATTAAAGCATGATCAAAGTCTTCTAGTTTATCTATAACTTTAACTGGTCTATTTTTTTCAAGTAAATGCCAGTCGTTAGAAACTGTAAATTGATAGGTAGTTGAAAGTTCATTTAGCCTTGTTATCAAATAAGTATTAAGTGAATCTAACTGGCTGTCCGTTAACTCATCAAAGTTTATTTTTTTGGCATAATTTGGATAAGAAAACCTTGAGTCATCTTCAAGACCGTAGGCTGAACAATCAGCAAAAGAAAAGTTTGAGCTTAATAAAAACAAGACTGAAGTTACGATACCTATTATTTTCATTAGATTGCCCTTTCTTTAATGTTCAGCATATCCAATATGACAAATTATGCTGTTTTTCAATTAAAAGGCCTATTATTGAATTTTATTCATGTCCTAATTTGTTGGATTCACTTAATCAATTTAGGATTTATTTTGGATTCACTCTAAAGGTTTACTGAAGGGCTGAGTAAAAAGTGAGGAGGTAAAGATAAATCCAACTATTCATAAGAATGAGATTTGAGAAGTAAGAAAACTATGAAATTATAGACATTGAAGTTTTAATCACTTCTTTAATAAATTTAAAAAACCATCTAATAGGTTTTTATTCGTATTTTGTTGTGAGGGGACTATATTTTGTCTGTTTAAATAATTCTCTTTGCACTGTTGTCTAGCTGTATCAAAAGGAGTGTTTGGTCTACTTGGGGAACAAGGGTCATGACCATTGCAAATGCTTGAGATATTATGGTGGATAAAGTTATAGGTAATTTCGTAGAAAAAAGCTAGTTGCCAACTTCCAAAGCTACTCATGGTTGTTTCACTAAGAGGAGCGCAAATCATGCCATAAATAAAGTAGGTTTGCCTGACAACCCAGTCCCTTCTGAATGCATCACAGAACTCTCTAACAGTTGTCTTGCTCTTAAAGGGCGTTGGATGTTGTGGGTTAGAAAAGTTTAATGAGAGACCAATATTAAATAAAATACTTAAACTTTGTACTCCTGTTTCTGCTGCGCAAATATTAGCCTTGATTCCACGTAGATGGTTTTCAAGTGATTGCATTGCTGAATCATTTGTTATTTCTGTATTTAAATCAATATTGTCTGTATTGGTTCGGGTTGAACCCTGGTCAGTGTGTATGACGGCTGAACTTTATACAAATCTTTTAACCATTAACCCTGGATTTTGCCTATTTTGAATATCTCTATAGAGTTCTAGTTCATAAAAATGCTGTTCGCTTATTTCATAGACGGGAACATTTGAGTTGTTTACGAGCTCATAGCCAATGAGATTTTCATTGCTTAAGAAGTTATGAATAGATTCTGGTAGTTGGTAGCCTTGGTGTCCTAGCTCAATGATAAGGCCTGTTTGTGCTGCTCTTTTGGCAACAACACTATGTACTCTTAATGATAACTATTTCTAAGGGGTTTGAGTAAGCTGTGGAGCATATTATTTGAGTAGGAGAGGGGCGATAAGAGCTGGCTTCATAAATTTAATACTAAACATAGTTTTTTCTACTCGAAATCGCTTTCAGGGCTACATGGACTGTAAAGTCTATAGTTAATTCATCGGATTTAGGTTATTTAAGTGCTGAATTTTCTTATGTAATTGGCCTGATGCTCTGTCCAGTTGCTCTTCACCTATAGCAAACTACTTTTAGTAAACATTCTTTAAAAAGTTTACCTTTCTTAAATCGACCCAAACACACTCTCTATTTAGCTTGGTTTCACAAACTAAAACATAAATGGAGTGTTAGATGGAAAGGTATTTGTTATCGATTAGAGCGTTTTGGGTCTTTTTATTGGTATGGGGCAGCTACTCAAGTGTCACAGCTAAGGTTCAAAAGTACCCTTTAGTAAAGGCTGATCAAGTGTCAGTTGGAGAGGCTTTTAAGGATCTTAAGGATTTGAGTCGTTGGGAAGGGCAGACAAGTTTTTTAAACTTTGAGTACAGCTATGACAGTAGAATTGGTCCTATGTCAGCGGCAGCAGGTCCAATGTTGGAATCTAGCATGGATTCAGGACAAAGAGAGGTTCAAGAGGCTGATGTCTTTAAGGTTGGTAAGCCAGGATCAAGCTTGTTGTTCTTATTAAATAACTACCGTGGCCTTCAGGTTGTAAGCTTTAAAGATGGAGCAGAGGCTCCTAGGTTGATGGGTCGTGTTGCTCCGACAGGTAACTTCCCTTCGGCAATGTATTACCAAGAGAGTCTAGATAGACTATTGGTTTTAGAGAGAGACAGAGAGCGTGGATCTGAGAGAAGCCGTATTGTGGTTTATGATGTAAAAGACGCTTCGACTCCTAAAATTGAAGAAATCATAACTTTAGATGGCATGATCCGAGATCATAGAATCGTTGGTGATGTTCTTTATCTGGCTAACTTTTACTATGGTTCAGAAAGTGTGGGTTATGTTTACTCATATGATATTTCTCAAGAAAAAGTCGCTAAAGTTGAGATGATGAAGCTTTCAACGCCTCCGTCTGGACGCCAGGGTGTGATGAACATTCAAGAGGTTAAAGTATCTGAGGGTGTTTATGAGTACTACTTGATATCTGTACAAAGCGCATCAGGCTGGTGGAGATCAGGATCTAGTAACTATGTTGAAGTTATAGACATCACAGATCCTAATGGAAGAATTAATCCAGTGATGGTTGCAACTTCTAAGGGTTTTGTAGAAGAGCGTTCTAATACCTTTATTCGTGATAATAA